>NZ_JBFUKN010000039.1:0-55678 GCF_056400845.1 Mycobacterium sp. P4_H6
CCGCCCGCCGCGCCGGCCGCCGAGCCCGAGGTCGAGCTCGCCGCCGCCGAGGAGCCCGCGCCGGAACCGGCCGCCGAGCCTGCGGCACCACCGCCCCCGCCGCCTCCTCCTCCACCGCCGCCGCCGGCCCCACGCACCTACACGGTGGTCTCCGGGGACACGTTGTGGGCGATCTCGGAGCGCTTCTACGGCGACGGAAATCAGTATCAGCGCATTGCCGACGCCAGCGGTGTGGCCAATCCGGACCTGATCCACCCGGGTCAGGTGCTCACGATTCCGTAGTTCCGATCGCAGAAACATCGGCCCGGCCCCTCTACGGGGCCGGGCTTTTGTTGCTGTTGTGACACGCGAGTTGTTATGAGACCTGTGATGTAACGAGATCGATCCGTTATCCGATTCACTCCACAGCACCCCGGTAGCGTCGATTCCTGTGTGGGGTGGAGGATCGGAGGGCTCGATGCGTGCACGCCTGTTCCTGGGACTGATGGCGGCGGCGCCGGCAGCGGTGATGGCTCTGGCCGTCGCGCCCGCGGCCACCGCCGAACCGGGAGTGACTGTGTATCCCGGGATGGAAATCCGGCAGGGCAGCACCCTGTGCACGCTGGGATTCGTCGATCCGGTGGCGCGGGCCGCCTTCACCGCCGGGCACTGCCGGGGCGACGGACCCGTCACCGACAAGGCCGGTCATGTCATCGGTGCGATGGCACTGTTCGACGACAACACCCCCGACGGCGCAACGGTCACCGGCGACCACCAGATCGCCGACTGGGGTGCCATCACCCTGGCCGACGATGTCCAGGTCAACCCGGTGCTGCCGGGCGGGCGCGCACTCGTCATCGACGAGGCGCTCGCGGTGAGTCAGCCCGGACAGCAGGTCTGCCACTTCGGCGTCGTCACCGGTGAGAGCTGTGGCACCGTCGCGGCGGTCAACAACGGCTGGTTCACCATGGGCAACGGTGTCGTCAGTCAGAAGGGCGACTCGGGCGGCCCCGTCTACACGCTCACCCCGGACGGCCGCGCGGCGATCGTCGGATTGTTCAACAGCACTTGGGGCGGCGCCCCGACCGCGGTGTCCTGGCAGTCCACCGGCCAGCGGATCCGCGAGGCCGTCGCGACTCAGCCTGCCAGTTCGAACACCGGGATCGAAGCGGCGATCTCCTTCACCTCAGAGTCGGTCGATACGGGCGTCAACCCGCCCGAGTGACCCTTGATCTCCCAGTACCACCTGTCCAGATAGCGGCGGAGCAGCTCCGGCTTGGCCGCATCGGGGACCTCCCGGATAGCCACCTGGCGCCGGTGCCAGCGCGGGCCGGTCTGCACGCTTCCGGCGGCCCGCGCATTGCGCACCCACTGGGTGTTCCCGCGCGGTGAGACGACATAGTCGCGGCCGTCGACGGTGAGCACGTTGACCACCACCGACCGCCACTGACCCGTGGTCCGCCCCCGCACCCGCAGCGCCCGGCTGCCGGCGATTCCGATACCCAGTTCGGCCAACTGCCGGATCACTTCGTTGAAGGCGCGGGCGGCCCGATTCGGCTGGTCATAGCGTGTGGTCATGTCATTCCCTTCGATTGGAGAGCAGTGCTCTTGAATCAAGCCTGGCACGCCGGGCGCCCAAAATCAAGAGCAGTGTTCTCTTTTCTGGCACACTGACCCGGTGGGAAAACGGCAGGAGACGCGCGACCGGATCGAGGCGCAGATCATCGAGGTGGGTCGGCGTCATTTGGTCACCGACGGTGCCGCCGGATTGTCGTTGCGTGCCATTGCTCGCGAGATCGGCCTGGTGTCCTCTGCGGTGTACCGCTACGTCGCCAGCAGGGACGATCTGCTGACCCTGTTGCTGATCGACGCCTACACCGAACTGGCCGACGCGGTGGACGCCGCCGCCGAGGCGATGCCCGGCGACTGGGCGGCGCGGTTGGTGGCCATGGCGCACGCCGCGCGCCGCTGGGCCGTCGGGCAGCCGGCGCGCTGGGCGCTGCTCTACGGCAGTCCGGTGCCCGGCTATCGTGCGCCGGCCGAGTTGACGGTCGGCCCCGGCACCCGGGTGGTCGGTGCCCTGTTCGCGGTCATCGCCGACGGCATCCGTGCCGGCGTGGTGCCCGACCCCGAAGGTGCTGCGCCGCAACCGGTATCGGACGACCTGGACCGGGTGAGGGAAGAGTTCGGTTTCGCCGGCGGCGACCCCGTGCTGCTGCAGTGCTTCCTGGTGTGGGCGACACTGGTGGGCGCGATCAGCCTGGAGGTATTCGGGCAGTACGGCCTGGACACGCTGTCGGCGCCCGAGGTGGTTTTCGACGGCCAGGTCCGGTTGTTGGTGCAGACGCTGGTCTCGTCGGTCGGCGATTCGTGGCCGGACACAGGGCAGAACTAGAACACGTTCTAGCCATCGTGGCACGGTGGCGATATCCTCACTGGCGATGCTGAATCAGACACCTGTCCAGGTTGCTTGGGTGACCCGCGACCTCGACACCACCGAGCGGACGCTGACCGCGTTGCTCGGCGCCAAGAAGTGGGTGCGCATGCCGGGTATCCACTTCGGCCCGGACAGTTGCACCCACCGCGGCGAGCCTGCCGACTTCACCGCCGACATCTCGCTCAGCTATGCCGGTGACCTACAGCTCGAGCTGATCGCGCCGGTCGACGGCGAGAGCATCTACGCCGAGTTTCTGGCCACCTCCGGACCCGGTCTGCACCACATCTGCATGGCAGCCGCCGACGAGACCGGGTTCGATACCGCGGTGCGTGACGCGCAAGCCGGCGGCGCGCCGGTCGTCATGCAGGGCGTCATGCCCGGCGGGATGCGTTTCGCCTATGTCAGCGCCGCCGGCGCCGGCGTGCCGTTCATCGAGATCGCCCACATCCCGGCCGACATCCAGGCCGTCTTCGACCACATCAAGAACGAGCAGAAGTGAGAGATATGACACTGCAGCAGATTCCGGACACCCTGACCGTCGCCGACGCGGCGGACTGGTCCGACGAGGTCGACGTCGTGGTCGTCGGTTTCGGCATCGCCGGGGGATGCGCGGCGGTATCGGCCGCCGCGGCCGGCGCCCGGGTGCTGGTGCTGGAACGCGCCGCCGCCGCCGGCGGTACCACCTCGATGGCCGGCGGTCATTTCTACCTCGGCGGCGGCACCGCCGTACAGGAGGCCACCGGGCACGCCGACACCGCCGAGGCGATGTACGAGTACCTCGTCGCGGTGACCGAGGATCCCGAGCTGGACAAGATCCGCGCCTACTGCGACGGCAGCGTCGACCACTTCAATTGGCTTGAGTCGCTGGGATTTCAGTTCGAGCGCAGCTACTACCCGGGCAAGGTGGTGGTGCCACCGGGCACCGAGGGCCTGTCCTACACCGGCAACGAGAAGGTGTGGCCGTTCATCGAACAGGCCGCCCCCGCCCCGCGCGGTCACTCGGTGCCGGTCCCCGGCGAACTCGGTGGAGCCAACATGGTCATCGAACTGCTGCTCAAGCGCGCCGCCGAACTCGGCGTCCAGATCCGCTACGAGACCGGCGCCACCAACCTCATCGTCGAGGACGGTGCCGTGGTCGGGGTGAACTGGAAGCACTTCACCGAAACCGGTGCGGTGAAGGCGAAGTCGGTGGTGATCGCCGCGGGTGGGTTCGCGATGAACCCGGAGATGGTCGCCCAGTACACCCCGGCACTCGGCCAGGAACGCAAGACCAAACACCACGGCATGGTGGCGCCCTACATCCTGGGCAACCCCAACGACGACGGCCTGGGCATCCGGCTCGGGGTATCGGCCGGCGGCGTCGCGAAGAATCTCGACCAGCTGTTCATCACCGCCGCGGCCTATCCGCCGGAGATCCTGCTGACCGGCATCATCGTCAACAAGGACGGGCAGCGGTTCGTCGCCGAGGACTCCTATCATTCGCGGACCTCGGCGTTCGTCCTCGAGCAACCCGACCAGGCGGCGTATCTCATCGTCGACGAGGCGCACATGCAGATGCCGGAGATGCCGCTGATCAAGTTCATCGACGGCTTCGAGACGGTCGCCGAAATGGAATCCGCGCTCGGCATCCCGGAAGGCAAGCTGGCCGCCTCGCTGGCCCGGTACAACGAGAACGCCGCGGCCGGAACCGATCCCGATTTCCACAAGCAGCCCGACTACATCGCCGTGCAGGACACCGGGCCGTGGGCAGCCTTCGATCTGACCCTCGGGGTGGCGATGTACTCCGGGTTCACCATGGGTGGGCTGACGGTGTCGATCGACGGTGAGGTGCTGCGCGCCGACGGCAGCCCGGTCCCCGGGCTCTACGCCGCCGGTGCGTGCGCATCCAACATCGCCCGCGACGGCAAGGGTTACGCCAGCGGGGTGCAGCTGGGCGAGGGGTCCTTTTTCGGGCGGCGGGCGGGAGACCACGCAGGGCGACGCGCGGGCGTGCGCAGCGCCTAGCTGGGCTCGGGTTCCTTGTCGGGCTTGTCGATGTCATCGTCGACATCGCCGAGGATCCAGTTGCCGCCGCCGAGCAGGTGCAGGTGCCGCTCATGGTGCTGACCGACGGTGCTGCGGTGGGTGACGCTGACCAGGATGGTGTCCGGGAGCTCCCGGCGCACCAGGTCGTACATGGTGTACTCCAGGCCCTCGTCCAGCGCCGAGGTGGCCTCATCGAAGAACACCACCCGCGGTTTGGTCAGCAGCACCCGGGCGAAGGCGATGCGCTGCTGCTCGCCCGGGGAGAGCACCTTGGCCCAGTCCGCCAGCTCGCCGAGGCGTCTTGCGCACTGCGGTAGCGACACCTTGTCCAAGGCCACCTGCAGCTCGGCGTCGGTGAGCACGTCGGGGCCCTTGGGGTAGGACACCACGGCGCGCAGATCACCCAGCGGCACGTAGGGCAGCTGGGACAGGAACATCGTCTCGTTGATGCCGTCCGGGCAGCGCAGCGTGCCCGATGTGTACGGCCACAGCTGGGCGAGGCTGCGCAGCAGCGTGGTCTTACCGGTGCCGGACTGACCGGTCACGATCAGCGTGTCACCCGGGTACATCTCCAGGTTCAGATTCTCGATCAGGCATTCGCCGGTGGGGGTGTGGACATCGATATCGTGCAACTCCACCGGGCAGCTGCCGCACGGCTCCACGTTGAGTTCGGGGAGGGCGCGGCCTTCCTCGTTGGCGATCACCAGCCCGTGCAGACGGATGATCGAGGCCCGCCAGCCGGCGAACGCGTCATAGGAGTTACGGAAGAACGACAGCGATTCCTGGATCTGGCCGAATGCCGAACCGGTCTGGGAGACGTCGCCGAGCTGGATGTTCCCGCTGAACAGCCGTGGCGCCTGGATGACCCAGGGCAGTGGGTTGATGATCTGGCTGATTGTCAAGTTCCACCCGTAGAACCCGACCGACCGATTGATGAAGCGCTGATAGTTCGACACGATCGGCTCGAACCGATTGCGTAGCTGCACCCGTTCGGCGACCTCGCCGCGGTAGAACGCCACCGACTCCGAGGCGTCGCGCAGGCGGACCAGCGCGTAACGGAACGCGGCGTTGTACTTCTCGTTGTCGAAGCTCAACCGGATGATCGGGCGGCCGATCCAGAACGCGATGATCGTGGCGATGAAGACGTAGACGAACGCGATCAGGAACATCGCTCGCGGCACCGTGACTCCGAAGAGCTCCAGATCGCCGGACAGGTTCCACAGAATCAGCGCGAACGAAATCACCGAGACGACGGCCGAGATGGCGCCGAACAGCAGGGTGGATCCGCTGGTGTTGTTGGGCGTATTCGGCAGCGGGCCGACGTTGGTGGTGAAGATGTCGATATCGGACTGGATTCGCTGATCCGGGTTGTCGATGGTGTCATCGATGAACCGGCTGCGGTAATAGGCCTTGCCGTCGAGCCAATCTGCCGTCAGCCGGGCGGTCAGCCAGGTCCGCCACGCCAGCATGAAACGCTGCATCATGTACAGGTCGAGCATTACCCGCGCAACGTGAATGGTCGCCAGGAGCGCGAACATCCACAGTGCCGTCCAGAACCCGTCCACGCCGGACTGCCGGACCGCCTCGTCACCACTGGACAGGCCCTGCACTGCCACCTGGGCGCCGGTCATCATGTCGTTGCCCTGGAAGCTGAACAGCACATCGAGGCGGACCCCGGAGATCACCGACAGCAGGATCGCGCCGAGCCACGCCCACGCCTTCACCGACTCGCGGCCGGTGAAGTAAGCACCGGTGACACGCCAGAACTGGCGGCCCCAGGTGGTGAACCTGCCGAGCAGGAAGAGCACCACCAGGGTGCCGCAAGCGGCCATCGCCCACGCCTTGGCGATCCAGATCAGCGAGGTGACGAGCTCACTGCCCCAGTCGAGGGACGTGGTGAACATTTCCATGCGGGCAAGGTACCCCTAGAAGCTGTCGACAGGTGGCCGGAGGGTGCTGTCGGACCAGCGGCCGTCGCCGAGCAGATCGAGCCGGTGTTCATGGAATCGGTRCACCGTGCGGCGATGGCTGACGCTGACCACGGTGGTGCCGGGCAGCTCGGCCTGCAGCAGCTGATAGAGCGTGAGCTCGAGGCCCTCGTCGAGCGCCGAGGTGGATTCGTCCAGGCATACCAGCGGTGGGCGGTGCAGCAACACCCGGGCAAAGGCGATGCGCTGTTGTTCACCGGGGGACAGGATGGCCGCCCAATCACGGGTGTCGCCGAGCTGCAGGACCAGGTGCGGCAGTGCCACCTGCAGCAGCACCCGCTGGATGGCGTCATCGCTGAACCCGGCGCGGTCGTGYGGATAGGCCACCACCGTGCGCAGTGTCCCCAGCGGCAGATACGGCACCTGCGGGATGAACATGCTGTTCAGCGGGTACTGCGCGTGACCGGACGTGTAGGGCCACAACCCGGCCAGGCTCTGCAACAGCACCGACTTACCCACCCCGGACGGCCCGGTGACCAACAGGGTGGCCCCGCGTTCCAGCGTCAGGTTCAGCCTGTCGACCAGCCGGCGGCCGTCCGGGGTGCGGACCTCCACACCGTGCAGCCGGACCGCGTCATCGGCCGGCGGAAGGTAATCGATCCCGGGCATGGCCCGCGCCCGCCGGTTGGCGTCCAGCAGTCCGTCGAGCCGGATCAGCGCGGCCCGGAACCCGGCGAACGCGTCGTAACTGGTGCGGAAGAAGGACAGCCCGTCATGGATGGCGTGGAACGCGGTGGCCGACTGCATGACATCGCCGAAGGAGATCTGCTGGGAGAACAGCCGTTGGGCCTGCACGACATAGGGCAGCGGATTGATGGCCTGGCTCATCGACACGTTCCAGCCCAGGAACAGCATCATCCGGTTCAGCCAATTCCGGTAGTTGCCGATCACCCCGACCAGACGTTCGTCGAGCCCGCGTCGTTCGGCCGGCTCGCCCCGGTACAGCCCGACGCCCGCGGCGGCTTCCTTGAGCCGGATCATCGCGAACCGGAAGCCGGCGTTGCGGACCTCGTTGCGGAAGCTCAACCGGATCAGCGGGCGGCCGATCCAGAACGCGACGACGGTGGCGGCCAGCACGTAGACGATCACCGTCCAGAACAGCGCCCGCGGGATCACGATGCCCAGCAGGTTCAGCGGCCCGGACAGGTTCCACAGGATGACCCCGAACGAGGCGACCGTCAGCATGGACTCGATCGCGCCGAACAACAGGATGTGGTTGGAGCCGTGCGCCGGATTGTTCTCCTCCGCCGAGCCGGTGGTGACGATGTCGACGTCGGCCTGGATCCGCTGGTCGGGGTTGTCGACCGCATCGCGGACGAACCGGCCACGGAAGTAGGCGTGCCCGGCGAGCCAGTCGTCGAGGACGTGGCGGGTCAGCCACAGCCGCCACCGGATCAGGAAGCGCTGGGTGAGGTACAGGTCGGCGAAGTAGCGCGTCATGAACAGCACGGCGAGCACGAGGTAGACCAGCAGGGCATCCCAGAAATGTGAGATGCCATCGGCCTTGAGCGAGTCGTCGCCGGTGCCGCTGCCCTGAAATGCCATCTGCAGGGAGGTGAACAGGTCGTTGGTGTAATAGCTGATCAACACGCTGAGCCGGACCGCGATGATCGTCGAGAGCAACAGGGTGCCCAGGGCCAGCCACACCGGCGCGCTGCCCCTGCCGGTGAAGAAGCTGCCGGTGATGCGGACGAACTGACGGCCCCACTCGGTGCGGCGGGCCGCCACGGCGATCACGATCGCCAGACAGGCCGCGGTGACACCGAACGCTTCGAGGATCCACCGCGCCGAACGCCCGAACTCGGTACTCCAGTCGATCGACGGGCCGAGCGTCGCTGTGTCCATCTCTGTCCGTTCGACGGTGCCGGCCGTTGGCGTGCTGTTGGCAGGAAGCTACCGCAGCGTAGGTGCCGTGGCGCCGCGCCACGGCAGTGCGGCCACCGTGCCGCTGCCGCGTACCGTATGAATGTGGCTGTGAGTTCCAAGACCTCGAAGGCGTCCAAGTCCGGTGGCTCGAAATCAGGCGGGTTGAGCAACCGATTCTGGAAGCTGCTCGGCGCGAGCACCGACAAGGACCAGGCGCGCTCCATGACCCAGGTCCGCGCCTCGTCGACATTCGACGAGAAGGCCGCCGGCCTCGACGATGAGCAGCTGCGCAAGGCCGCGGGCCTGCTGAACCTCGACGAGCTCGCCGACTCCAGCGATATCCCGCAGTTTTTGGCCATCGTGCGGGAAGCGGCCGACCGGTCGATCTCCCTGCGACCCTTCGACGTCCAGCTGCTCGGGGCGCTGCGCATGCTCGCCGGCGATGTGGTCGAGATGGCCACCGGTGAAGGTAAGACCCTGGCCGGCGCGATCGCCGCGGCCGGCTACGCCATCGCGGGCCGCAGCGTGCACGTCATCTCCGTCAACGACTACCTGGCCCGCCGCGACGCCGAATGGATGGCCCCCCTGCTGGAGGCGCTCGGACTGACCGTCGGCTGGATCACCGCCGACGCGACGCCCGAGCAGCGCCGCAAGGCCTATGGCTGCAATGTCACCTACGGCTCGGTCAACGAGATCGGCTTCGACGTGCTGCGCGATCAGCTGGTCATCTCGGTGGACGATCTGGTCTCACCCAGCCCGGACGTGGCGCTGATCGACGAGGCCGACTCGGTGCTGGTCGACGAGGCCCTGGTCCCGCTGGTGCTGGCCGGCACCTCACACCGCGAGACCCCGCGGCTGGAGATCATCAAGCTCGTCGGCGAGCTGCGCGAGAACGCCGAATACGAGACCGACGCCGACCGTCGCAACGTGCAGCTCACCGATGCAGGTGCGCGTCGGCTGGAGGCGGCCCTCGGCGGGATCGACCTGTACTCCGAGGAACACGTCGGCACCACGCTCACCGAGATCAACGTGGCGCTGCACGCGCATGTGCTGCTGGAACGCGATGTGCACTACATCGTCCGCGACGACGCCGTACACCTGATCAACGCCTCCCGCGGCCGCATCGCCTCGCTGCAGCGCTGGCCAGACGGCCTGCAGGCGGCGGTCGAGGCCAAGGAGGGCATCGACATCACCGAGACCGGTGAGGTGCTCGACACCATCACCGTGCAGGCGCTGATCAACCGGTACCCGCGGGTGTGCGGGATGACCGGTACCGCGCTGGCCGCCGGCGAGCAGCTGCGCCAGTTCTACAAGTTGGGGGTCTCACCGATCCCGTCCAACAAGCCGAACATGCGCGAGGACGAGTCGGACCGGGTCTACATCACGGTGGCCGCCAAGAACGACGCCATCGTCGAGCACATCACCGAGGTGCACGCATCGTCGCAGCCGATCCTCGTCGGCACCCGCGACGTCGCCGAATCCGAGGAACTGCACGAACGACTGGTGAAGGCCGGCATCCCGGCGGTGGTGCTGAACGCCAAGAACGACGCCGAAGAGGCGGCCGTGATCGCCGAGGCCGGCGCGCAGGGCCGGGTCACGGTGTCCACCCAGATGGCCGGCCGCGGTACCGACATCCGCCTCGGCGGCTCGGATGAGGCCCAGCACGATGAGGTCGCCGAGCTGGGCGGTCTGCACGTCATCGGCACCGGACGGCACTACACCGAGCGGCTGGACAACCAGCTGCGCGGCCGCGCCGGCCGCCAGGGCGACCCGGGTTCCTCGGTGTTCTTCTCCAGCTGGGAGGACGACGTGGTGGTGTCCTTCCTGGAACCCAACAAGCTGCCGCTGCAGACCGACGAGGACGGCAAGGTCACCAGCACCAAGGCGGCCACCCTGCTCGACCACGCCCAGCGGGTCGCCGAGGGCAAGACGCTGGACCTGCACGCCAACACCTGGCGGTACAACCAGCTCACCGCGCAGCAGCGCGCCATCCTGGTCGACCGCCGCGACACCCTGCTGCGCACCGCCACCGCGCGCGAAGAGCTGCAGGAACGTTCGCCGAAACGCTATGAGCAGATCGCCGAATCGGTCTCCGAGGAACGGCTCGACGAGATCTGTCGGCTGATCATGCTGTATCACCTGGACCGGGGCTGGGCCGATCACCTGGCGTACCTCGCCGACATCCGGGAGAGCATCAGCCTGCGCGCACTGGGCAACCAGAGCCCGCTGGACGAGTTCCACCGGATGGCGGTCGACGCCTTCGCCTCGCTGGCGGCCGACGCCATCGAGGCGGCCCAGCAGACCTTCGACACCGCCAACATCGTCGGCGGCGAGACCGGCCTGGATCTGACCAGGCTGGCGCGCCCGACCTCGACGTGGACGTACATGATTCACGACGACCCGCTGGCCGACAACGTCATGTCGGCGCTGAGCCTGCCGGGTGTCTTCCGCTAGGTTGACCGTCATGGAGCCTTCAGGGGGCGAAGGCAGGGATCGGATCTTCACGATCCCCAATGCGCTGAGTGTGCTGCGCCTGCTGCTGGTGCCGGTCTTTCTGTA
Source organism: Mycobacterium sp. P4_H6 (assembly GCF_056400845.1). Classification (NCBI taxonomy): domain Bacteria; kingdom Bacillati; phylum Actinomycetota; class Actinomycetes; order Mycobacteriales; family Mycobacteriaceae; genus Mycobacterium; species Mycobacterium sp. P4_H6. The sequence goes on from NZ_JBFUKN010000039.1 coordinate 10,855, forward strand.
TCTGCTGTTCACCGATGCCATCGGTTGGGCGGTCGCGGTGCTGATGTTCAGCGGGTTCTCCGACTGGGCGGACGGCAAGATCGCCCGGCTCGTCGCCGATCAGTCCTCGCGACTCGGGGAGCTTCTCGACCCGGCCGTCGACCGGATCTACATGGTGGTGACGCCGGTGGCCCTGGCCGTCGCCGGGGTGGTGCCGTGGTGGTTCGTCGCGGTGCTGATCGGCCGGGACGTGGTGCTGGCCGCGACGCTGCCGGTGCTGCGCAGTCGTGGGCTCACCGCGCTGCCGGTCACCTATCTGGGCAAGGCCGCGACATTCGCGCTGATGTCCGGGCTGCCGTTCGTGCTGCTGGGCCAGTTCGACGCGCTGTGGAGCCGGGTGATCCTGGCCATCGGGTGGGCGTTCCTGATCTGGGGGATGGCGCTGTACCTGTGGTCGGCGGTGCTCTACCTGGCGCAGGTGGGGCTGGTGATCAAGCGACTGCCCCGCACCGCCGCGGCGAGCCGGGGGATACCCGGAAATGGTTGATCCCGTGAGTTCGCTGGGTGGCTATCACCCCGAGGCCGGACTCAACCATCACGAAGCCGGTGCGCCGCAACGCATCCCGGTGCCGTCGCTGCTACGTTCGCTGCTCTCCGATCACCTCGACCCCGGTTACGCGGCCGCCGCGTCGGCCCGCCACGACCGGCCCGCCGGCCGGTTGCGCTCCGGGGGCTGGACATTGCTGGCCGGGTTGACCGTGGCGGTGGTGTTCGCCGTGGCCGCCGCGCAGGCGCAGTCGGTGGCGCCGGCCAACCGGCAGACCCAGCTGGTGCTGGCCGACAGCGTGCGCACCGGCGAGAACCGCACCGACGCCGTCGAGGCGACCAGGGACGGGCTGGCCGCCGAGGTGGAGACCGAGCGCCGCAGCCGCCTGGCCGGCGACGCACAGGGCCGGGCGCTGCTCGCCGCGCTCGACGAGGCGGAGTTCGAGGCCGCGGTCACCCCCGCGATCGGTCCCGGCCTTGAGGTCACCGTAACCGACCCCGGCATGTCCCGCGATCTCACCGACGTGTCCAAACAGCGGGTCGCGGGCAGCCAGCAGGCGATCCTGGACCGCGATCTGCAGCTGGTGGTCAACTCGCTGTGGGTCGGGGGAGCCGAGGCGATCGCGGTCGGCGGGGTGCGGATCGGTCCCAATGTCACCATCCGGCAGGCCGGCGGCGGCATCCTCGTCGACAACCGCCCGATCACCAGTCCGTATGCCGTCATCGCGCTGGGGCCGCCACACGCCCTGCAGGACGTGTTCAACCGCAGTCCCGGGATGCAGCGCCTCACGTTGCTGCAGCAGTCCTACGGCGTGGGGGTTACGGTCAGTACCGGCGAGGCGCTGAGCGTGCCCGGCGGTTCGGTACGAGAGATCCGCTTCGCCAAACAGATTGAGCGTTGAGGTATGGGACTGAGTGTGATCCACACATGATCGGCATCGCCGCACTCGTCGTCGGCATCGTGCTGGGGCTGGTCTTCCACCCGAGCGTGCCCGAGGCGATCCAGCCGTACCTGCCCATCGCCGTGGTGGCGGCGCTGGACGCGGTGTTCGGTGGGCTGCGCGCCTATCTCGAGCGGATCTTCGACGCGAAGGTGTTCGTCGTCTCCTTCGTCTTCAACGTGCTGGTGGCCGCGCTCATCGTCTACGTGGGCGACCAGCTCGGTGTCGGCACCCAATTGTCCACGGCGATCATCGTCGTGCTCGGCATCCGTATCTTCGGTAACGCTGCCGCGTTGCGGCGCAGGCTGTTCGGGGCGTGAGAGATGGCTGAGCACGACGGTGACGAGCAGCCCGAGCACGGCCGCCACGAGTTGCCGGAGGATGCCGCGGCGCAGGCCGGCCGGACCCGGTCGCAATGGATCTTCGGCGCTCTCGGCGTCCTGTTGTGCATGTTGCTCGGCATCGCGATCGTCACCCAGGTCCGGCAGACCGGATCCGGGGATTCGCTGGAGACCGCACGGCCGGCCGACCTGCTGGTGCTGCTGGATTCCCTGCAGCAGCGGGAAGCCGCGCTCAACACCGAGGTGGCCGATCTGCAGCAGACCCTGAACTCACTGCAGGCTTCCGGCAGCAGCGATCAGGCGGCCATCGAGAACGCTCAGGCCAGGCTGGCGGCGCTGTCCATCCTGATCGGCGCCGTGGCCGCCGTCGGCCCGGGCGTGACGATCAACGTCCAGGACAACGCGCGCGGCGTGTCGCCGGAGACGATGCTCGATGTGATCAACGAACTGCGGGCCGCGGGCGCCGAGGCCATGGAGATCCGGGGAAGCGGGGCCGGCGGGGCGGTGCGCGTGGGCGTGGACACCTGGGTGGTCGGCGCGCCGGGCGCGCTGATCATCGACGGGGTTACGCTCGGGTCGCCGTATTCGGTTCTGGCGATTGGTGATCCGCCCACCCTGTCGGCCGCGATGAACATTCCGGGCGGGGCGATGGACAGCGTGAAACGGGTCGGCGGCGCGATGACGGTGACCCAGTCCGAGTCCGTCGAGGTGACCGCCTTGCGGCAACCGAAACCTCGCCAATACGCTCAGCCCGTCAAGTAGTGCGCCCGAGTCCCGCCGCCGAAGGAGTCCCGTGAGCGAGATCCCGTCCGATCTGCAGTACACCGCCGAGCACGAATGGGTGCGACGCACCGGCGAGGACACCGTGCGGGTCGGCATCACCGACTACGCGCAGGCCGCCCTCGGCGACGTGGTGTTCGTGCAGCTGCCCGATGTGGGCACAGCGGTCGCCGCCGGCGATGCGTTCGGTGAGGTGGAATCCACCAAATCGCTGTCGGACCTCTACGCCCCGATCACCGCGAAAGTCGTTGCGGTCAACGGTGAGCTCGAGGGCAGCCCGGAGCTGGTGAACTCCGATCCCTACGGGGCCGGCTGGCTGGTCGAACTGCAGACCGAGACCGCCGCGCCCGCCGGTCCGCTCCCGGACCTTTTGGACGCGGACGGCTACCGCGGGATTCTCCCCGAGTAGGGGTTGTTAGGGTTTTGCGGATCGGTTGATCAGCGACAAGCGTGAGCAAGTCTGCGTGACCGGATCCGGCGGTGGTGGACCCAATGGCCTGCCCGGCGCGGTACGGTCGTCGTAAGACGCAATGACGGTCGGGGGGCCAGCGCCGGCCGCCGGACAAGCACGCCACAGCAGCCAGTAGAGGAGCAGCGGGTGACGGAAAACAGCAACTTTCAGGCCGACCAGTCCGATGAAGTCACAGTGGAGACGACATCGGTTTTCCGCGCTGATTTCCTGAATGAACTGGATGCCCCGGCCAGCACCGGCACCGAGAGTTCGGTGTCGGGCGTCGAGGGGCTGCCTGCGGGTTCGGCACTTCTCGTCGTCAAGCGGGGCCCCAACGCGGGCTCGCGCTTCCTGCTCGACCAGGCCACCACCTCGGCCGGTCGCCACCCCGACAGCGACATCTTCCTCGATGACGTCACCGTGAGCCGTCGGCACGCCGAGTTCCGGCTGGAGTCCGGCGAGTTCCAGGTCGTCGACGTCGGCAGCCTCAACGGCACCTACGTCAACCGTGAGCCGGTGGACTCCGCCGTGCTGGCCAACGGCGACGAGGTGCAGATCGGCAAGTTCCGCCTGGTGTTCCTGACCGGGCCGAAGACCGACGACGCAGGCTGACTGCGGAGCGCTCGCGCGAGGACTAGATGACCCAGCCCGAACCGGCGCCCGCCGGGATGTCCATCGGAGCGGTTCTGGATCTGCTGCGCCCGGACTTCCCGGACGTGACGATCTCGAAGATCCGGTTCCTGGAGGCCGAAGGGCTGGTCACCCCGCAGCGCTCAGCGGCGGGCTATCGCCGGTTCACCGCCTACGACTGCGCGCGGCTGCGGTTCGTCCTGACCGCGCAGCGTGAGCAGTATCTGCCGCTGAAGGTCATCAAGGCCCAACTCGACGCCCAACCCGACGGCGAACTGCCTGCTCTCGGCTCCGCGTACACGGTCCCGCGCCTGGTCCAGATCACCGGGGATGCGAGCGCCGACACCGACCATGCGGGCACCGACGCGGTGGCACCGGCACAGGTGCGGCTCAGCCGGGAGGACCTGCTGTCCCGGTCGGGTGTGGACAACGCGCTGCTGGCGGCACTGGTCACCGCGGGGGTCATCAAGCCCGGACCGGCCGGATTCTTCGACGAACATTCGGTCACCATCGCGCAGTGCGCACGGGCGCTGGCCGACTACGGTGTCGAACCGCGGCATCTGCGGGCGTTCCGGTCGGCAGCCGACCGGCAGTCCGATCTGATCGCCCAGATCGCCGGGCCGGTGGCGGCCGCGGGCAAGGCCGGCGCCCGCGACCGCGCCGACGACCTGGCCCGGGAGGTGGCGGCGCTGGCGATCACCTTGCACACGTCGTTGATCAAGTCCGCTGTGCGAGACGTTCTCGATCGTTGAGGACTAGACTTTCCTCGACGGCTTCGTTGCGGAGGGCAGGCGCTGATGGGTGAGGTTCGGGTAGTCGGTATTCGTGTGGAGCAACCCCAGAATCAGCCGGTGCTGTTGCTGCGCGAGTCGAATGGTGACCGCTACCTGCCGATCTGGATCGGGCAGTCCGAGGCCGCCGCGATCGCGCAGGAACAGCAGGGTGTCGAGGCGCCACGCCCGCTCACCCATGACCTCATCCGGGATCTGATTGCTGCCCTGGGCCATTCGCTCAAAGAGGTGCGCATCGTCGATCTGCAGGAGGGCACCTTCTACGCCGACCTGATCTTCGACCGCGATATCAAGGTCTCGGCGCGTCCCTCGGACTCGGTGGCCATCGCGTTGCGCGTCGGGGTGCCGATCTACGTCGAGGAAGCGGTACTCGCCGAGGCCGGGCTGCTGATACCCGACGAGACCGACGAGGAGACCGACGGAACGGTCCGCGAGGACGAGGTCGAGAAGTTCAAGGAATTCCTCGACAGCGTCTCACCCGATGATTTCAAGGCCACCTGACCCTGCTCCGGCCGCGTGACGTCGAACATCACGGATGCGTCTCGTGAGTTCGACACGCGGGTCGAGTGTGAGCCGCACGGGAAATGGGCAGCCATAATTTTGATCGACGACAAGCAGTAGCAGCAATGTGTTGAGCGTATGCTCGACACATTCAAACTCGGACGTGACGCGGGTACGGTCACGGGCCCGGGGGCGACGGCGAGAGGATGGACTGTGGGCGACACGCCACATCAGGGGGAGTTGGATCTGTCTTCAGCCGGCGGTTCCACGCCGCCCGTGAGCAGCGCACCCGGCGAACCCGTGCAGGGCGGTCTGTTCCCGGACAACTCGATCCCGGACGAGCTGGTCGGCTACCGCGGACCGAGCGCCTGCCAGATCGCCGGCATCACCTATCGGCAGCTCGACTACTGGGCGCGCACCTCGCTGGTCGTGCCATCGATCCGTGGCGCCGCCGGATCGGGCAGCCAACGGCTGTACTCCTTCAAGGACGTCCTGGTCCTCAAGATCGTGAAGCGTCTACTCGACACCGGTATCTCCCTGCACAACATCCGGGTCGCGGTGGATCACCTGCGTCAACGCGGGGTGCAGGATCTCGCCAACATCACCCTGTTCTCCGATGGCACCACCGTGTACGAGTGCACCTCCGCCGAAGAGGTCGTCGACCTCCTGCAAGGCGGGCAGGGCGTGTTCGGGATCGCGGTCTCGGGTGCCATGCGGGAACTGACCGGCGCGATCGCCGACTTCCCGGGAGAACGTGCCGACGGCGGCGAATCGATCGCCGCCCCGGAGGACGAACTGGCCTCGCGGCGTAAGACCCGCGACCGCAAAATCGGCTGAGATACGCCGCACCACATCGAAGAGGGCCGCTGCGGCGGCCCTTTTTGATGTCTTCTCCGCTCCGCGCCACCATGGTGTTGGACACAGTTGCGGCGCCCACCCCGGCGATGAGGTTGATCACACCACCCCGATTTCTGCTGCGCCGACCCCGACCGGCGCGGCGCAGCGCTCCGCCGGCCCCGAAAACTCCCAGGAAGACGGCGGCCACCCGATGGCTCCCAACCCGGTAGTGAACCGCAGCCGCGTTACGCGGATGTCACGCCGAAGTATCTTCTGCCGCAGTTAAATTCGTGTTACGTAGCATCTGTTTGACAGATGCAGGCAGCCGCTTTTGACTGTTTGACGCGGGTCCACCTGTACTCGGAATCTTGACTCCATCGCGTTGGCATCGGCGCCGGCCCGGAAACACACTCGATCCCGAAAAACGTTGGGCCCATGAGAGGAAAACGATGAAGTCACTGTCGAAGGCGATTGCCGCGTCCGGGTTGGCCGCTGCACTTGCGCTGGCCGGATGCTCGAGTTCAACCGAGAACAGCTCCGGTGCAACGACACTCACGCTGGCGGTGGAGACCAGTGCCGGCGACCCGCTGGCCGACATGCTGCTCGCCTTCGCCGACGAGGTGCAGAAGGAACTCGGCAACTCGGTCTCGGTGACGGTGCAGAGCGGCGGGGCGATCGGCGACGAGGAGGCCGTGCTTCAGGGCCTGCGCGCCGGCGCGATCGACATTGCCGCGGTGAGCGGCTCGGTGGCGAACCTGGACCCGACCTTCGGCATCATGGACATGCCCTTCCTGTTCACCGACCGCGACACCGTCTCGGGTTTCCTGGACGGACCCTTCGGTGACGAACTGAGCGAGTCGCTCGTCGAGACGGTCGGTGCCAGGGTTCTGGGCTTCGGGGAGAACGGGTTCCGTCAGATCACCAACAGCAAGCGGCCCATCGTCACCTCCGCGGATCTGGCCGGCCTGAAGATCCGGGTGCCCGGGAACCCGGCGCGGGTTGCGCTGTTCGAGGCGCTCGGCGCGGCGCCCACCCAGATCGATATCGGTGAGGCCTACCTCGCGCTCGATCAGGGCGTGCTCGACGGCCAGGAGAACCCGCTCAAGGTCATCGACGCCTTCTCCTTCTACGAGAAGCAGCCCTACCTGTCGATGACATCGCACATTTACAGCCCGGTCTACCTCACCGTCAACGAGGACACCTGGCAGGGACTGTCGCCCGAGATTCAGCAGGGTCTGGAAACGGCCGCCACCGCCGCCGCGGCCACCAGCAGGACGGCCGGCGCGGAGGCCGACGAGCAGCTGATCGCCAAGTTCGAAGGCGCCGGCGTGCAGGTCAACGAGGCCGATGTGAATCAGCTCAGTGAGGCGGTCAGCGGTGTGCGCGACGAGATCGCCGCGGGGATCCCCGGCGACTTCGCCGACCGGGTGCTCGCCGAGTACCGCCAGTGACCCCGGCCCAGCACCGGGCACGGCCCAGACTCCCGCTCGGGGCGCTGAACACGGCGACCCGGATCGGGCTGGTGTACATGGCATCCAGCACGCTGATGGAGGCCGAGATGTATGCCATGGCCACCCCCGGCGCGACCATCCACACCAGCCGGGTCACGCTGCCCAGCGTCACCGTCGACGGTATCGACGCGATGATGCGCTCGCCCGAGCTGCGGACCGCCGTCGAGTTGGTGGCCCAGGCGCCACTGGATGTCCTGGTCTTCGGTGGCACCAGCGCGTCGTTTCTGCACGGCACCGCGTGGGATCGCATGCTGGTCGGCCACTTCGAGCAGTGGAGCGGGCTCACCGGTCGTTGCACCACCACCTCGACCGCGAGCATCGCCGCGCTCAAGGCGGTCGGCGCCGGGCCGATCAGCCTCGTGACGCCCTACCGGCAGGAGGTGATCGACCGGGCGAGCCGGTTCTTCGGCGAGAACGGCCATCCGGTCGTCACGAGCGTCGGTCTGGGCATCACCAGTGACCGGGAACTGGCCGAGGTACCGCTGGAGCGGGTGTTCGACCTTGCCGTCGAGACCGACACCGACGAGTCGAGTGCCGTCTTCATCAGCTGCACGAACTTCGCCAGCGTCGGCGCAATCGCCGCACTGGAGGCCGAGCTGGGCAAACCGGTGATCAGCGCGGTGCAGGCGTCGTTCTGGTACGCACTGCAGATCGCTGGGGTGCGGGCGGCGCGACCGGGCTTCGGGGCGCTGCTGGAGGACAGGTTGGACCCTGACGCGACGGGAGCCCCCGCATGACCACTGCACGTGAGACACACCATCCGATCGCCGAACGAACCGACGTGGAGATGCAACTCGACTCCACCTTCGGCGTCGACCCGAATCCGGGTACGCACACGGTGATCGACCGGGTGCTGGAGGTCCTCTGCGCCGCGCTGCTGGCGGCGATCACGCTGATCCTGTTCGCCAACGCGGTGATGCGGTTCGCCTTCAACTCCCCGCTGGGCTGGACCGAGGAACTGGTAACCGGCATGATGCTGTGGCTGACCATGCTGGGCTTCACCCTCGGGGTGCGCCGCCGGGAGTCCATCGAGATCCGGGCCTTCGTCGGCCGGCTGCCGGTCCGGATCCAGACCTGGCTGAAGTTGGGCACCGATCTGCTGACCGCCGCGGTCCTGTTGCACCTGGCCTGGTTCGCCTACCTGTACGTCACCAAGTTCGGGGGTGACCCCAGCCCGTACCTGCGGCTGCCCAAGGGCTTCTTCATCGCTGCGCTGCCCATCGGGGCGACCGTGGCCGCACTGATCGTGCTGTTCCAGTTGCCCGGCTGCCGAGCGGCGATCCTGCGCCAGCTCGACGAGGAGAAATCGTGATCCTGACTCTCACCCTGGTGGTGATCGTCGGTCTGCTGCTGCTGGGCACGCCGCTGATCATCGCGATGGCCAGTGGTGTCGCGGTGTATGCCACCCTGGGCGGCTCCTGGATGCTGCAGTACCCGCAACAGGTCACCGACGGAATGAGCAGCTTCGTGCTGCTGGCCATGCCGCTGTTCATCCTCGCCGGTGTGGTGATGAACGCCGGCGGGGTGGCCGAACGGGTATTCGCTTTCGCACGTTCGATTTTCGGATCCCTGCCGGGCGGACTCGCCCAGGTCGACGTATCGACCAGCCTGTTCTTCGGTGGCATGGTCGGCACCTCGGTGGCCGATCTCGCCGGGACCGGTTCCACGCTCATCCCGCAGATGAAGAAGCACGGCTACCCGGGACCGTATGCCGCGGCGGTGACGGCATCCTCGTCGGGCATCGGACCGCTCATCCCGCCGTCCTCACCGATGATCCTGTACGCCGCGGCCACCGGAACCTCGCTGGGCGCACTCTTTCTGGCCGGCATCATCCCCGGTGTCATCCTGACCGTGGTGCTCATGGTGGTGGTGGCGGTGCAGGCCAAACGCAACGGGTGGGGCGAGAAGATCCCGTTCAACTGGCGCGAGGTGTGGCGCACCTTTCGTGGCGCTTTCTTGGCTTTCGGTGTGCCGCTGCTGGTGGTGCTGGGACTCACCCTCGGTGTGTTCACCCCGACCGAGTCCGGTGCCTTCGCCGTCGTCTACGCCATCCTGATTTCGTCGCTGGTGTTCCGTTCCCTCGGGGTGCGACGGCTGTACCGGTGCCTGATCGAGGCCGCGGTCCTGACCGGTGAGGTGATGCTGATCGTCGGTGTCTCCGTCGCCCTCGGCGCGGTGCTCGCGATGGCCGGACTGCCCAAGGCGCTCACCGCATTCGCCACGCAGATCGTGCCCGGTGACGCCCAGCTCGGCTACGTCTTGGTGTTGACGGTGGTGGCCATTCTGGCCGGCATGCTGTTCGACCCGCTGATCCCGGTGATCATGCCGGTGATGCTGCCGACCATGCTCGCCGTCGGTATCGACCCGGTGTACTTCGGCGTCATCATCGTGCTCACCGTCATCGTCGGTCAGGTCACCCCGCCGGTGGCGATGTCCCTGGTGGTGGCCGCCAAGATCGCCAAGGTGGACGCGTGGGGCGTGTTGCGCGCCAACACCCCGTTCCTCATCGCCACCGTCGGCGTGCTCGCCCTGGTGATCGTCTTCCCGGCGCTGGCGACCTGGCTGCCGACGGTCCTTGGTGGGCCATGACCGGGGTGGACCAGCTGCGCGGCATCTCGCTGACGCAGCTGCGTTACTTCATCCGGGTCGCCGAGCGGGAAAGCATGACGCGCGCGGCCGAGGATCTCTACGTCGCGCAGTCGGCGGTGTCCTCGGCCGTCGCCCACCTGGAGAAGGAGCTGGGCGTCCAGCTGTTCATCCGGCGGCATGCCAAGGGGCTCATCCTCACCGCGGCCGGCAAAGAGTTGCTGCTCCGCGCCCGCCAGACGCTCACCGCACTCGCCGAATCGCTGGAATCGATCGCCGGTGAGGCGCAGGCATTCTGGGGTCCGCTGCACGTGGTGTGTTTCAGCCCGATCGCGCCGTTCTACCTCCCGTCGATCCTGGCGGGGCTGAAACGGGACCACCCCGGCCTGGAAGTGCACGTCACCGAGGCCGTCGCCGGTGAGGTGAGCGAGTACCTGGAATCGGGCCGGGCCGAGGTGGCCCTGACCTACGACCTGGCGCTCGGTGACGGTATCGATCGCGATGTGTTGGCCGAAATCCACCCCTACGCAGCACTTCCGGCCGCGCACCGGCTGGCCGGAGAGGACAGCGTAAAACTCGCCGACCTGGTCGACGAACCGATGATCCTGGTCGATCTGCCCTTCAGTCGCGATTACTTCATCGGCGTCTTCACCGAACGCGGACTGCAGCCCAACGTGCAGTACCGCTCCAGCAGTTACGAGACGGTGCGCGCGATGGTGGCCCAGGACCACGGCTACAGCCTGCTGCACCAGCGCCCGGCCACCGACAGCACCTATGCGGGCGGCCGGGTGGTGGCCGTCCCGCTCGCCGACGAGGTGCGACCGCTGCGGGTGGTGGTGGCCTCACTGCAGTCCATGCGGATGAGTCGCCGCGCCGGGGCCTTCGCCGAACGGTGCCGCACCGTGGTGACCGGCGCGAGCTGATCTGCCCACCCGGATCGATCGCTTCCGTAGATGCACTGCATCTGTTAATCCGATGTGATGCAGCACTATTCACTGTTTGCTCCGCAAGCCGGACGCGTCTTGGATCGAGTCAAGGACCTTGACCCGTATTGGAGGCCATGTGAGCGGCACCGAGCCGACACCGATGTACGTGCAGACCCGATCCGGGCGCATGCACGTCGTGACCGTGGGCGGTCACCTCGACGGCCCCTGCCTGGTGCTGCTGCACCAGACGCCGCGTAGCTGGGATGAGTTCCGCGCCGTCGCCGGCCTGATCGAGGGGTATCGCATCGTGATACCCGATCTTCCCGGCTACGGCGCTTCACAAGCGTTACCCGACAACACGATCGAGTCGGCGGCGGCTGCCGTCCTCGATGTGCTGGACGAACTGCGGGTGCCCTGCGCCCATCTGGTCGGGCATCATTTCGGCGGGCTCGTCGCCTACGAGCTGGCCGTATCGGCACCGCAACGCGTGTTGTCAGTGGTGCTGTCATCGACACCGTTCATCGACGAGGACGAGCGTCGCCGGCGGCGAACCGCGCCGCCGTTCAACGATATTGCCACCGAACCGGACGGCGGACACCTCGCCCGGCTGTGGCAGCGCCGCGCCGAGTATCTGGCCCATCCCGATCCCGACGTGCAGGGGCGCTATGTGCGGGACGTGCTGGCACATCCCGATCCCGACCGCGGGCACGCCGCAGTCGCCGCGTATCGCTCCGAGGACGGCGTCGGCCGGTATCCGGGTCCGGTGTTGTGCGTCGCCTCAGCCCGTGACCCGCGGGCCTACCCGCGGCACGACCGGATCATGGCGGCCTTCCCGCAGGCCAGGCAATACGTACTGGCCGACGGTGACATCGCCAGCCCGGAGACGTGCCCGAGCGAGTTCGCCCGGGCGGTGGTGGATTTCCACGCTGATGTGGTGCTGCGATGACCGAGCCCACCATGGCCGCGGCGGTCCTTCGCGACCCGGGCGGACGGCATCCGTTGCGCATCGAGCGGGTGCCGATACCGCAGCCCGCCCCCGGCGAGGTACTGGTGGCGGTCGATGCCTTCGGGCTCAACAATGCCGAGATCCTGCAGTGTCGTGGGGTGATGCCACCGCCGCCCGGTGGTGTTCCCGGTCTGGAGTGCGTGGGCACGGTGGTCGTGGCGGGTGCAGGATGGCGCCCCGGTGACCGGGTGGCGGCACTGACCCGGGCCGGCGCATATGCCCAATACGTCGCCGTCCCGTCCGGCGCCTGCATCGAGATCCCCGACGACCTCGAGCTGAGTGTGGCCGCCGCGCTGCCGGAGGCCGCCGCGACGGCGTGGTGGAATCTGGTGCACCGCGGCCGCCTGCAGCCCGGTGAGCGGGTGCTGATCCACGGCGCCGCAGGGGGAGTCGGCTCGACGGCGGTCCAGATCGCCCGCGGGCTGGGCGCCACCGTCATCGGCACTGCCCGGGGAGCGGAGAAGACCGCCCTGTGTGAGGCGCTCGGCTGCGATGAGGTCATCGACTACGGCGAGAGCGATGTCTTCGACGCAGTCAAGCGGCTGGCGCCCGCGGGCGTCGACATTGTCCTGGACAACCAGGGGGCGGCGACGGTGGCCGCCAACATCGGCGTGCTCGCGCCACTGGGCCGGCTGGTCATCGTCGGAGTCGCCTCCGGCACGGGTGCCGCCGTCGACCTGGGGGCGCTGATGGCCGGCGGAGTGGAGATCTCGTCGTCCAGCCTGGGCAGGCTGTGCGACGAGATGCGGACGGCGATCTGCCGTGAAGTGGCGGCCGAGGTGCTGCCGAAGGTGTTGGCGCACAGCGTGCAACCGGTGCTGGATGCGACGTTCGCCTTCGCCGACCTGGCGGCGGCCCACCGCAGGTTCTCCGAACCCGGCCGCGCCGGCAAGGTCGTCGTGACCATGGACATATCGAAAACCGATGCAGAACAACGGAATCAACTCTTTGCCTGATGGACAGGACCAGGGCAGCATCGAAGGCGCGGATCTCGACGCTGCCTTCCGCGATCCTGGCCACGAACCCGAATTGCGAGGGATCTGACGTGAAATCCACCCTGACACCGACCGGCACGCGGGAGTTCATCCGCGCGATCAGCTGTGCCGCGACACCGGTGACCATCGTGACCACTCACACCGGCGACACCCGCTGGGGACAGACCGTGTCCGCGGTCAGCCGGGTCTCCGACGAGCCGGCCGTTCTCGGTGTGTGCATCAACCGGCGCAGTCCGATCAACGCGGCCATCCGTACCAGTGGAGCGTTCAACGTCTCCCTGCTCGGCCCCGAACACCACGGTGCGGCAGATGCTTTCGCCGGCCGCCGGCGCGACGGGCGGCTGCCGTTCACCTTCGCCGACAGCGAATGGGCCGACGGGGTGAACGGGCTCCCGGTCTACATCGACAGCGTGGCGGCCTTCGAATGCGCCTTGCACAGCGTCACCGACGTCGGCTCCCACCATCTCTACCTCGGCGAGGTGCGGCACGTCGYGCACACCGATGCCGAACCGCTGCTGCATCTGCGCGGCGCGTACCGCACGCTCTCTGCCCACACCACGGAAGGACACCACGCATGATCAGGACCGGCGACGAATACCGCGAAGCCATCAACACCGGACGCGAGATCTACATCGACGGTGAGCAGGTGCACGATGTCACCAAGCACCCGATGTTCGCCCCGATCGTGGACATCAGGGCCCGGATCTACGATCTGGCGCACGAGGCCGCCAGCCAGGACGTGATGAGCTACGTCGACGAGGACGGCGAGCGCAACTCGATCGCGAACAAGATGCCGCTGACACAACAGGACTGGCACGACAAGCGCGCGGCGATCGACCTCGTCCTGGACGAGGCGCGCGGTGTGGTCACCCGCGTCGGCGACGAGACCGTCGGCGAGATGTGGGCCCTCTACGACGGCCAGGACGTGCTCAACGAGGTCGACCCCCGGTTCGCCGAGAACATCCGGCGGCACGTGAAGAAGGCCGCCACCGGGGACCCGTTCCACATTTCGGCCAACACCGACCCGAAGGGCGACCGTTCCAAGCGCCCCCAGGATCAGGACCCGGACATGCTGCTGCACGTGGTCAAGGAGACCGACGACGGGATCATCGTGCGCGGCGCGAAATACGAGACCGCGGCGCCGTACGCGACCCAGGCCTACACCAAACCCACGATCGCCAACTGGGGTGACGCCAAGCTCTCCGATTACGCCGTGGGGTTCATCGCCGACCTCAACGCGCCCAACCTGAAGTTCATCTGCCGCACCGGTTTCGCCGGCCGCCGCGATGCCGCGGACTACCCGTTGTCCAACCGGGTGGACGAGGTCGAATCGCTGGTCATCTTCGACAATGTGCTGATCCCCTGGGACGACATCCTGTTCTACCGGCACACCCGGGCCGCCACCTTCGTGCGCAGCTGCCTGCACCGCTACAGCGCACTGCCCTACGTGCACCGGTCGATCCGGTACGCCGACCTGATGATCGGTGCCGCGCTGTTCAACGTCCGGCAGACCGGTCTGGACAGCAATCCCGCGGTGCAGGAGAAGCTGGCCATGCTGGCCTGCTACCGCGAGGGCATCGACGCGCACCTGACCGCGGCGATCGCCACCGCCGAGACCAGCCCCGGTGGCCTGCTGATGCCCAACCAGTCGCTGCTCATGGCCGGCCGGGTGTGGGCGCAGACCCAGCTGCCGCAGATGATGCACTGGGCCCGCGAACTGTGCGGCGGACAGATCTGCATCACCCCGGACTCGGCCACCTTCGGCGTCCCCGGGGCATCGGAGTGGCTGGAGAAGTACTACTCGATCACCGATGAATGGCAGGCCGACGACCGGCGCAAGCTGTTGGCCTTCGCGCGCGATCTGCTCAACAGCGACTACGCCGGGCACCGGCTCACATTCCAGTTGTTCGCCCAGGCTCCGCCGTTCGCGCACTATGCGGCGGTCTACCGCAACTTCGATTTCGACGGTCCGCTCGGAATGGTCAAGGCCGCCGCCGAACTGTCCGACCGGGTGAACGGCGGCATACCCGCGTGACCCATCAGCGCATCCGCCCGTTCAACACCCGCGACACCTACCCGGAACAGAATCTGGACAACGACCTGTGCCAGGCCGTGGTCGCCGGGGACACCGTCTATGTCCGCGGACAGATCGGACAGGACCTCGACACCTCCGAGAACGTCGGCGTCGGGGATGTCGGCGCGCAGACCGAGCAGGCCATGACCAATATCGCCACCCTGCTCGCCGAGGCCGAGGCCACCCTCGACGATATCGTCAAAGTAACTGTCTACCTTGTGGATCCGCGCTACCGCGAGAGCGTGTACCGGGTGATCGGCCGCTGGCTCAAGGGGGTCCACCCGGTGTCGACCGGCTTGGTGGTCAGCGCACTGGCCCGACCGGAGTGGCTCGTCGAGGTGGACGTCATCGCGGTCAGGCAGCGGGCGTCGTGACGTTCTCTCTTGCCGCGCTCGACCGCGACACCGGGGCATTCGGCATGATCATCGCGTCCTCGTCGCCGGCGGTGGCCTCGCGCTGCCTGAACATCCGGCCCGGACTCGGCGCGGCGGCCAGCCAGAACGTCACCGATCCGCGACTGGGCGGGCGGTTACTGGACCGGCTGGCAGCCGGCGACGACGCCCGGACCGCGCTGGACACCGTCGTCGACAGCCACGAACTGCGTGACTATCGGCAGCTCACCGTGCTGGACAGCCAGGGCCGGTCCGCGGCGTTCAGCGGGGCCGGCGCACTCGGCACCCACCACCACACAGCCGGCGACGGTGTGGTGGCCGCGGGCAACATGCTCGCCGGTCCGGCGACCATCACCGAGCTGATCCGCGGCTACGAACATTCCGCCGCACCACAATTCGAACGCCGCCTGCTCGACGGGCTGGCCGCCGCACTGGCGGCCGGCGGCGAGGAGGGTCCGATCCACGCGGCCGGCCTGCTGGTCTACCGGGAGGTCGACTGGCCCGAGACCACGCTGCGGGTGGACTGGGCCGAGGACCCCTACCCCCGGCTGGCCGAGTTGTGGACGGTGTGGGAACCGCAGCGTGACGACTATGTCCGCCGGGCCCTGGACCCGTCGGCCGCCCCGAGCTTCGGGGTGCCGGGTGACCTCTAAAGCCCTCGCCGCCGAGCACCTGGCCCGCAACTGGGACCTGGTGCGCGACGTGAGCACCCGGCTGCACGCCGATCCCGAACCGGCGTGGCAGGAGTTCCGCGCCCACCGGATGCTGACCACACTGCTGACCGAGCGCGGGTTCGGCGTCGACCCGCGGGCCGGCGGACTGGACACTGCATTCCACGCCCGGGCCGGCAGCGGACCGCTGCACATCGCGTTCATCGGCGAATACGACGCGCTGCCGGGCCTCGGGCACGCCTGCGGACACAACCTGATCGCGGCCTCCGCGATCGGGGCCGCCCTGATGGTGCGCGCCGCCGACACCGCACAGGCGATCACCGTGCACGTCATCGGCACCCCGGCCGAGGAGGGCGGCGGCGGCAAGATCGCCATGCTGGACGCCGGCGAGTTCGACGGTCTGGACGCGGCCCTGATGATGCATCCCGGCCCGGTCGACGCCCCCCGCGCTGAACCGCTCGCCGTCGCGCACTGGCGGGTCCGCTACCGCGGTGTGAGCGCGCACGCGGGCGCCTATCCGCATCTCGGGGTGAACGCCGCCGACGCGTTCACCGTGGCGCAGGTGGCGATCGGATTGCTGCGCCAGCAGTTGCCCCCGACCACCCGGGTGCACGGGGTGGTCACCGATGCGGGGTCGGCGCCCAACGCGATCCCGGATTCGGCGACCGGCCGCTGGTATGTGCGGGCCCGCACCCTCGCCGACCTGGCCGGCATCGAACGCCGGATCCGCAACTGTTTCGAAGCGGGTGCGCTGGGCACCGGCTGCGAGCTCGACATCGAACTCGAATCCCCGCCGTATGCGGAGTTCCGCACCGATGACGAGATCCTGGACATGTTCATCGCCAACGCCGCCGACCTGGGCCGGGACATGACCGCCGAGCCCGCCGAGGGGACCGCGGCCATGCGCACGGCCTCAACCGACATGGGCAACGTGTCCCAGGTGGTGCCCGCGATCCACCCCTATCTGGGCATCGGATCATTGCCCGCGGTGAACCATCAGCGGGCTTTCGCCGATGCCGCGGTGGGTCCGGCGGCCGAGGTGGCGCTGCGTGATGGCGCCACTGCGCTGGCGTGGACGGCGCTGGATCTGGCCGACCGGTAGAATCAGCAGCGCATCGCCCTTGCGCGGGAGAGTTCCGTGACGGCCAGTCACGGGCGCCGAAGGAGCAATACCTCTCCGTCAACCTCTCAGGCACCCAGGACCGCGGACGGCCACGATGCCTCTGGAAAGCGGTGCCTCGTGCACCCGCCCATGGGGAAAGGCCGGACCCGATTCGATCGATCCGGCTGAATCTCTCAGGCGCCCCGACAGAGGGAGAGGGACTGGCTGTCCGCGCCCTCGAACAGGGGAGATCACGTGTCTGTTGACCATTCCGGCTTCGCTACCCGCCACATCGGGCCCGATGCCGATGCCATCGCGACCATGCTCGACGTCATCGGCGTCGGTTCACTCGACGAGCTGGCCGACAAGGCACTGCCGGCCGGCATCCTCGACGCGGTCGGCGCCGACGGCCTGGCGCCTGGCCTGGAACACCTACCGCCGGCGGCCACCGAGGAGGAGGCACTCGCCGAGCTGCGCGTACTGGCCGACTCCAACACCGTGGCCGTGTCGATGATCGGCCAGGGGTACTTCGACACCCTGACCCCGCCGGTGCTCAAGCGCAACATCCTGGAGAACCCGGCCTGGTACACCGCCTACACGCCGTACCAGCCCGAGATCAGCCAGGGCCGGCTGGAGGCGCTGCTCAACTTCCAGACCATGGTCAGCGACCTGACCGGGCTGGACGTGGCCAACGCCTCGATGCTCGATGAGGGCACCGCCGCTGCCGAGGCCATGACGCTGATGCACCGCGCCGTCAAGGGCCCCTCGAACCGGCTGGCCGTCGACGCCGACGTGTACGCCCAGACCGCGGCGGTGATCGCCACCCGCGCCGAACCGCTCGGCATCGAGATCGTCACTGCCGACCTGCGCGACGGCCTGCCCGAGGGTGATTTCTTCGGGGTGATCGTGCAGCTGCCCGGCGCCAGCGGACGCGTCGACGACTGGAGCGCCCTGGTGGAGCAGGCCCATGAGCGCGGCGCACTCGTCGCGGTCGGTGCCGACCTGCTGGCGACCACCCTGATCACCCCGCCCGGCGATTTCGGTGCCGACGTCGCCTTCGGCACCACCCAACGCTTCGGTGTGCCCATGGGCTTCGGCGGTCCGCACGCCGGCTACCTGGCCGTGCACACCAAGCACGCCCGTCAGCTCCCGGGCCGCCTGGTCGGTGTCTCACTGGACGCCGACGGCACCTCGGCCTACCGGCTGAGCCTGCAGACCCGCGAGCAGCACATCCGCCGCGACAAGGCGACCAGCAACATCTGCACCGCACAGGTGCTGCTGGCCGTGATCGCGGCCATGTACGCCAGCTACCACGGCGGCGCCGGACTGACCCAGATCGCCCGCCGGGTGCACGGACATGCAGCGAAGATCGCTGCGGCCCTGGGTGATTCGCTGGTGCACGACACCTTCTTCGACACCGTGCTGGCGAACGTGCCCGGCCGGGCCGACGAGGTCGTCGCCGCGGCCAAGGCCGCGAATATCAACCTGTGGCGCGTCGATGCCGATCACGTGTCGGTGGCCTGCGATGAGGCCACCACCGACGCGCATGTCGCCGCCGTGCTGGAGGCGTTCGCGGTGGCGCCCGGGCAGCGCGCGGTGGCCGATATCGCAACCCGGACATCGGAATTCCTGACCCACCCGGCTTTCCACCTGTACCGCACCGAGACCTCGATGATGCGCTACCTGCGGGCGTTGGCGGACAAGGACATTGCGCTGGACCGCAGCATGATCCCGCTGGGCTCGTGCACGATGAAGCTCAATGCGGCCGCCGAGATGGAGCCGATCACCTGGCCGGAGTTCGCCAAGCAGCATCCGTTCGCACCGGCGTCGGACAACCCGGGCCTGCGCCGGCTGATCGCCGACCTGCAGGACTGGCTGACCGGCATCACCGGCTACGACGAGATCTCGTTGCAGCCCAACGCCGGATCGCAGGGGGAGTACGCCGGCCTGCTGGCCATCCAGGCCTACCACCGCGACAACGGTCAGACCGACCGCGACATCTGCCTCATCCCGTCCAGCGCGCACGGCACCAACGCCGCCTCGGCCGCGCTGGTGGGGATGCGCGTGGTCGTCGTCTCCTGCCGGGCCAACGGCGATGTGGATCTGGATGACCTGCGCGCCAAGGTCGTTCAGCACGCGGACCGGCTGGCCGCGCTGATGATCACCTACCCGTCCACCCACGGGGTGTACGAACACGACGTCGCCGACATCTGTGCGGCCGTGCACGACGCCGGCGGTCAGGTCTACGTCGACGGCGCCAACCTCAACGCGCTGGTCGGGCTGGCCCGCCCCGGTCGTTTCGGCGGCGATGTCAGCCACCTGAACCTGCACAAGACGTTCTGCATCCCGCACGGCGGCGGTGGCCCCGGCGTGGGGCCGGTCGCGGTGCGCAGCCACCTGGCGCCGTACCTGCCAGGGCATCCGCTGGCCGACGAACTCGGCGACAGCTACACGGTGTCGGCGGCCCCGTACGGATCGGCCTCCATCCTCCCGATCACCTGGACCTACATCCGGATGATGGGTGGGGTGGGGCTGCGGGCCGCCTCGTTGACAGCGATCGCGTCGGCCAACTACGTGGCCCGCCGCCTCGACGAGTACTTCCCGGTGCTCTACACCGGCGAGAACGGCATGGTCGCCCACGAGTGCATCCTGGATCTCAACGGCATCACCAAGGCCACCGGCGTCACCGTCGACGATGTGGCGAAGCGGTTGGCGGACTTCGGTTTCCACGCACCGACGATGAGCTTCCCGGTGGCCGGCACGCTGATGGTGGAGCCCACCGAGAGCGAGAGCCTGGCCGAGGTCGACGCGTTCTGTGAGGCGATGATCGCCATCAAGGCCGAAATCGACAAGGTCGGTTCGGGGGAGTGGCCGGTGGACGACAACCCGCTGCGCGGCGCCCCGCACACCGCGGACTCGCTGCTGGTCGAAAAGTGGGAGCACCCGTACACCCGGGAGCAGGCCGCCTACCCGTTGGGCAAGGGCTTCCGTCCGAAGGTGTGGCCGCCGGTCCGCCGGATCGACGCCGCCTACGGCGACCGCAACCTGGTCTGCTCGTGCCCGCCGGTGGAGGCCTTCGCCTGAGCGGCGTCGAACTGCTGCCGGGCCGCCGCGATATCGGTCTGGTGGCGTTCGGTCCACAGAACCAGTGACTGGACGGTCTCGTGCAGGGTGCGCCCGAGATCGGTGAGTTCGTAGTCGACCCGGGGCGGGACGACGGGATGCACGGTGCGGCGCACCAGCCCGTCGCGTTCGAGCTGGCGCAAGGTGACGGTCAGCATCCGCTGGCTGACACCGTCGATCATGCGTTTGAGCTCGGTGAACCGCATGGAGCCGTCATCGAGCAGAGCGATGATCAGCAGCGACCATTTGTCCGCGATCCGGTCCAGGATCTGGCGCACCTCACAGTCCTCGCGGCGATCCCACTGAAAGGCGTCCGGGCAGCAGTCGGTTACCTCAGGGGTACTGGCTGACTTCAAAGTGCCTTCTTCCGCCATACCGCCATGGTGCCTGATGATGTGGTCAGTTACCAATAGGAACCTAAGGTTGGGGTAGATGGACACAGTTGCGGCACGTCCCACCGGTACGCCTTCGCGGGCGCGCTCGGCACTGCTCCTGATGGCGCTCTGCGGGGCCGCCTTCCTGGAGGGCATCGACATCGCGATGTTCAACATCGCACTGCCGGTGATCCGGGAGGCACTCGCGCTGCCGACCGTCCAACTCCAATGGATCGTCAGCGGATACGTCATCGGCTACGGCGGTTTCATGCTGCTCGGCGGGCGCACCGCCGATGTCTACGGGCGGCGGCGGGTGTTTCTGATCGCCCTGGTGGTCTTCATCGGTGTCTCGGCACTGGGCGGTATCGCACCCAGTGGGGCGATGATCATCGCGGTCCGCGTCATCACGGGCATCGCCGCGGCGTTCCTGATGCCGGCCGGGCTCGCGATCATCACCACCAGCTTTCCCGAAGGCCCGCAACGGGATCGCGCGGTGCTCATCTACGCCGGCATCGGCGCCGCCGGCTTCTCGCTCGGGCTGGTCGCCGGTGGTGTGCTGACCGCCTTCGGCTGGCGCTGGGTCTTCTTCGCCCCCGTCGTCCTCGCGCTGGCCGTGCTGGCGCTGGGTTTCCCGCTGATCCCGCGTGATACCGCCACGCGCCCCGATTCCCCGTCGCTTCGCTCGCCCCGGGCGAACAGGTCGCTGGACCTGCCCGGCGCGATCCTGATCACCGGCGCGGTGGTCCTGACCGTCACCGCGATCGAGAATGCCGCGCACGCTTCCATTTTCGCCTCGACAGCCACCGGGGCTGTCGCGGTCATCCTGTTCGCGGCATTCATCGTCCGCCAGCGCACCGCCGCCGACCCGCTCGTGCCGCCCGGCCTGCTGCGCAACGGCAGCCTGGTGAACGCCTACATCGGCGCCGGTTGCCTGGCCGGTGGATTCATGGGATTCCAGTTCATCGTGGTGCTCTATCTGCAGGAACTGCGCGGCTGGTCGGCGCTGACCACGGCGCTGGCGCTGCTGGTGGTGRCGATCGACGCCGTGCTGGCCCCCACCCTGACCCCGATCCTGGTCCGCCGGTTCGGGCTGTGGCGCGTCATCGCGGCCGGGATGGCGTTCTCGGCACTGTCCTTCGCGCTGTTCACCGGTGTCGAGGAGGACTGGGTGTATCTGAGCATGCTGCCCAGCTTCCTGGCGCTCGGGATCGCGTTCACCCTGGCCTACGGCCCGCTGACCATCGCCGCCACCGATGGCGTCGAGGAGTCATCGCAGGGCCTGACCGGGGGGTTGCTCTACACCACGTTCCAATTCGGTGCGGCGATCGGACTCGCCGTGACCACCGCCGTGCAGGTCGCCGTCCTGGCGTCCGGCGCCGATCTGCTCGACTCGTACCGCGCGGCGCTGCTGGTGCCGCTGGCCGTCGGACTCATCGGTATCGCGGTGACCCTGCCGCGGGCGCTGCGGGCTCCGCGGGTGTGCACCGTCGCAGCGGGGTAGCTTGGGCAGCATGGACCGGCTGTGGCACAGCGTTTTCCGTCGTCCGACCGGTGTGCCCGTGCTGCGGTTCGATCCCGCTCGGCAACGGTGGGCCGGCGCAGATGACACCGGCGGGCATCGCGACGTGGAACAGCTGACCGTCACCACCTACAACATCTGGTTCAACGACACCCACGCCGAGCAGCGCTACCGCACGATCGCCGACGTGCTGTCCCGAGAATCCCCTGACATCATGGCTTTTCAGGAGGTCACACCCGCCGCCCTGGCCGTCTTCCTGGAACAGCCCTGGATCCGGGAGCACTATCGGAGCGCCGCGGCGGTCGGGGGCCGCCGGGGCAACTACGGCATGCTGCTGCTGTCCCGCCTCCCCGTCGACAGCGTCACCTACACCCGGCTGCCGACCAGGCTGTCCCGCGGATACCTGACCGCACAGCTCACCCTCAACGGTGAACGGTTGGCCGTGGTCGACGTCCACCTCGAAAGCGGAAAGGCCTCCGCCGCCATGCGCGCCCGCCAACTCGGGCACATCGACGAATCCCAGTGCGACGCCGCCGACGTGGTGATGATGGGTGACTTCAATCTCCGCGACGCCGAGGACGCCGCCATCGGCCCGGACTACCGGGATGCCTGGCCGGTGCTGCGCCCGGCGCAACCCGGCTACACCGAGGACACCACGATCAACCACATGCGGTTCGACATGAAGGACAAGCACCGCCACGTCCGATTCGACCGGGTGCTCGTCAAGGGTGACCGCTGGACCCCCGAATCGATCGAACTACTGGGCCGCGAGCCGATTTCGGCCGCACTGCCGCGGGTGTTCCCGTCCGACCACTTCGGGGTGCGCTGCGTGCTGCGCCGGCGCTGAAGCGGGGCGCTCAGCCCAGGAAAGCGGCCACCGCGTCGGCCAGGCCGGGGTCGGTGGAACTGGGCACGTTGCGGTACTCGCCGCCACTGACCCGCGCCACCTCTTCCCACGTCGCGCGGTCCGGATCGTCACCGAGATTGATGACGTTCACCGCGACCGGCCGATCCGTGTCCACCGCGCCCTGGATGTAGGAGATCAATCCCGGGCCGTCCAGACTGCGGTCGGTGTGCGGGCCCGACGTGATCACCAGCACCGAATTCGGTTCACCGGCGCGGAAGTTTGCCAGCGCATCGGCGTAGATCAGGCGCAGCGTGGTGAAGGACACCGCGCCGCCACCGGAGCTCACCTGGGACTGCAGATTCGAGGACAACGCCGCCGAACGGGGCCCGCCGCCGACATCGTCGCCGAGCGGTCCGGTGGTGGTCACCGACCGGCCCGCCACACCGTCGAAGGTCCACAGACCCACCGACGAGGTCGGTGACAGCACCTGCAGCCGGTCATTCAGTGCAGTGCTCACATTGGTCAGCCGGCTGCGCCCGCCCTCGTCGACCGGCATCGACTGATCGAGCATCACGGTGACGGTGCCGCTCTGGGCGGGGGCCGTCATGCGGGTGGCCAGCGTGGAGCGGGACTCGGCGTCACCGAAGGACAACGGCTCCGAGAGCGCCGGGAAGTCGGTGACCGGACTGGCCGGCGGTGCCACCCCTTCGACCCGGAACCCGGCCTTGGCGAGTTCGGCGAGCTGCTCGGGTTTGCGCATGAAGCGATCGAACTCGCTTGCTGCGGCGAGCTGTTCCTTGGACAACCAGTCGCCGCTGAGCAGGACCGCGGGGAAGTCGGCGACGGCGGCCGGACCCGACGGGATCCAGGCACCGAGCTTGCTGTCGGCATCAGCCAGGTTCGCGCCGCGCTCGAACAGTTTCTGTTCGGTGGTGACGACGCCGTGCACGGGTGCGGTCGCCGGGTCGGCGGCGTTGACGAGGGCGTCCAGCGCGGTCGAGGCCGCGGCGTCGGCCAGCTCGGGCTGCCCGGCGAGCAGGCGTTGCGCGGCGCCGGCACCCGCGCTGCCCGGGGAACCGGCAGGTGCGGAGGCGGCGGCCACCGCTTCGGCGGCCAGGTAGGCGGCGTCACTGTTGCCGGTGAGCGGCAGGGACAGTTTCAGGCCGCCCCAGCCCGGCAGGTTGAGCCCGTCCAGCCCGGTCGGATTGCTCTGCAGTCCCGGCAGGCTCGACCAGCTCTGCTGGGCCAGCGCATCTTTGAGTTCGGGCCGGACGGCCAGCACGACGGGGGAGCTGACCAGGGGGCGGCTGTCGATGACGGTCTTGCCGCCGCTGGCCGTTTCCAGCCGTGCCTCGGAGATCGAGCTCGCCGGAATCCACAGCGCGGGGCGGTCACCGAGGTCACCGGGCCACGTCTCGGCGAAACCGTTGATCACCGCGCTGGAGTCCGCGGCCTTCACCGCGACCTGCACGCAGCGGTCACCCACCGGGTCGGCGGTCTCGCTGTACTGCTTGGCGAAGGTGCCGACCTGATCGGCGATGGCGGGGTCGGCGATGACCGCGACGGTCACCTCGCCCTCCACGCAGCGATCCGCCGAGGCCTGGCTGCGGTTGGACAGTGCGTCACCGAAGAAGCGCCACAGGATGACGGCGCCGACCACCACCACGACGGTGATGAGCGCGCCGATGACGACGGGGCTGACCTTGCGACGCCCCGTTTCCACCGCACGGTGACTGCCGGTCCACTCGCCGTCCTCGAAGGCCCGCTGGCGGCCGGTGACCGAGAACGCCTGGGTCGGCTGATCCTCGTCGGCGACGGCGGGGAAACCCCGTGGCGCCGGGTCGGGTTCGTCGTACCCGCCGTCGACCTCGTACTGGTAGTCGTCGGAACCGTACTCGTCAGACCCGTAGTCGTCGGGACCGTATTCGTCAGCGCCGTAACCGGAGTCACCGCGTCCCGCGTCAGTGTCCCCGGCGGGTTCCGACCCGTAACCGGCGTCCTGTCCGTTCCCGGTCCGGTCGTCGGCTTCGTCGGGGTCGGGAATGCTGTGCCTGCCCATCCCTACCCTCTTAACTCGTCGTGTCGAATGCCCCGCCGAAGTCTAGTCACTGGCTCGCGGCACGCGCCTTGAACTCGCGGCGACGGCGGTGCAGGATCGGCTCGGTGTAGCCGCTGGGCTGCTGGGCCCCGGACAGGATCAGTTCCTGAGCGGCCTGGAAGGCGATGCTGGCCTCGGGGTCGGTGGCCATCGGCAGGTAGTCGGGATCGCCGGCGTTCTGCTCATCGACGACGGCGGCCATCCGGCGCAGGCTGGCCTTGATGTCACCTTCGGTGATGACCCCGTGATGCAGCCAGTTGGCCAGCAACTGACTCGAGATGCGCAGCGTGGCACGGTCTTCCATCAGCGCGACATTGTGAATGTCGGGCACCTTGGAGCAACCGACACCGGCGTCGACCCAGCGCACCACGTAGCCCAGGATGGACTGGCAGTTGTTGTCGACCTCTTCGTGGATCTCGTCGGTCGACCAGGCCAGCTCACCGGCCAGCGGGATGGTCAGCAACTCGTCGATGGTGGCGCGCTTCTTGCCGGCGAGTTCCTTCTGCACCGCGGCCACGTCGACCTGGTGATAGTGCATGGCGTGCAGGGTGGCCGCCGTCGGGGACGGCACCCACGCGGTGGTGGCGCCGGCCTTGGGCTGGCCGATCTTCTGTTCGACCATGTC
The DNA here is from genome assembly GCF_056400845.1 of Mycobacterium sp. P4_H6. Classification (NCBI taxonomy): domain Bacteria; kingdom Bacillati; phylum Actinomycetota; class Actinomycetes; order Mycobacteriales; family Mycobacteriaceae; genus Mycobacterium; species Mycobacterium sp. P4_H6. The sequence goes on from NZ_JBFUKN010000039.1 coordinate 36,501, forward strand.
GGCCATCAGATCGGTCATGGCCCACATGCCCTTGCCGATCTGGGCGCGTCCGGACAGCCCGGTGGCCAAGCCGACGTCGACGTTGTTGTCCTCGTAGGCCTTGATCCACGGCTGGCTCTTCATGGCGCCCTTGCGGATCATCGGGCCGGCCTCCATCGAGGTGTGGATCTCATCGCCGGTGCGGTCCAGGAAGCCGGTGTTGATGAACACCACCCGGTCCGCGGCGGCCTTGATGCAGGCCTTGAGGTTCAGCGTGGTGCGGCGCTCCTCGTCCATGATGCCGACCTTGAGCGTGCCCTGGGGCAGGCCGAGGACGTCCTCGACGCGGCTGAACAGCTCGCAGGTGAACCCGACCTCGTCGGGTCCGTGCATCTTGGGCTTCACGATGTAGACCGAGCCGGTACGGCTGTTGGCGTACGGCCCGTTCTCGTCGGACTCCTTGAGTCCGTGGGTGGCGATCAGGCCGGTGAACAGCGCGTCCTGGATACCCTCGGGGATCTCGTTGCCGTCGGCATCCACGATTGCGTCGTTGGTCATCAGGTGCCCGACATTGCGGACGAACAGCAGGCTGCGTCCGGGCAGGGTGAGCTCGCCCTCGCCGTTCGGGGTGGTGAACACCCGGTCGGGGTTGAGCACCCGGGTGAACGACTTGCCGCCCTTGCTGACCTCTTCGGCGAGATCGCCGCGGTTCAGGCCCAGCCAGTTGCGGTAGCCGACGACCTTGTCCTCGGCGTCCACTGCGGCCACGGAATCCTCGAAGTCCATGATCGTGGTGATCGCGGACTCCAGCACGACATCCTTGATGCCGGCCTTGTCGGTCGAGCCGACCGGGGAGTCCGGGTCGATCAGGATCTCGATGTGCAGGCCGTTGTGCTCCAGCAGCACCGACCACGCCGGGGAACCGAGCTCACCGGTGTAGCCGACGAACGCGGACGGATCGGCGAGCTCGGGGGCCAGCACGCCGTCGGTGATCGTCACCTCGGTGATGTCGGCCCAGGAGCCGTCGGCCAGCGGGACGGCTTCGTCGAGGAAGGTGCGGGCGTACGCGATGACCTTGTCGCCGCGCACCCGGTTGTAGGACGAACCCTTCTCGGCGCCGCCCTCCTCGGAGATCACATCGGTGCCGTACAGCGCGTCATACAGCGAGCCCCAGCGGGCGTTGGCGGCATTCAGGGCGAAGCGGGCGTTGAGGATCGGCACCACCAGCTGCGGTCCTGCAGTGCTGGTGATCTCGGCGTCGACGCCGGAGGTGGTGACACTGAAGTCGGCGGGCTCGGGCGCCAGGTACCCGATGTCGGTGAGGAACTGCTTGTACTCCGCGGCGTCGAAACCGCCGATGACCCGGGCGCGGTGCCACTTGTCGATCTGGGCCTGCAGGTCATCGCGGCGCGCCAGCAGATCCTGATTCTGCGGGGTCAGGTCGGTCACGACCTTGTCCACACCCGCCCAGAAGGTATCGGGGTCCAGGCCGGTGCCGGGCAACGCTTCGGTCGTGATGAAGTCGTGCAGAACCTTGGCAACCCGCAGGTTTCCCACCGTCACGCGCTCGGTCATGTTTCCTCCTCAGCAGTCGGACTAGTTTACCCGCCGGTAACTACCGGTGATCCCGCGGCAGGAGTCACCCCCCGGTCGCTACGCCCCAGCCCGCCGGAGCGCGCGAGCAGCACGTCACACCGGCGGGCCAATTCCGCGCGCAGCGGCGCGGCCCGTTCGGTGATGCCCTGCTGCGCCTTGACGTACTCGGCGCGGCCGGCAGCGGTCTCGATGGTAATCGGCTCGAAACCATAGTCGGTCAGGTCGTATGGGCTGGCACACATGTCGATCGCCCGGGCGTCGGCGGCCAGTTCCAGGCAGTCCATCACCAACTCGGAGGGCACCAGCGGCCCCAGTTTGTACGCCCACTTGTAGCAGTCCATCGCCGCGTGAATGCAGCCCGGCTGCTCGGTGACCAGCTGGGTGTCGCGCCGCAACTGCTCACCGTTGAGCACGGTGGCGGCCGGGGTGAAGAACCTGAAGGCGTCGAAATGGCTGCATCGCAACGGCATCGAATCGACGACGGCGTCGGTGCCGGAGGCCCCGAGCCGCAGCGGCACCTGACCGTGCCGTACCTCGGGCGAACGGTAGACCATCGCCCACTCGTGCAGCCCGAAACAGTTGAAACGGGCGGGACGCTGCGCGGTACGCGACAACAGATCGGCGATGAACGCCACGGTGTCGCGCCGGGCGACCAGCAGCTCGTCGGTCACCGACACGGTGCCCTCGGTGCGGTGGTAGCCGGTGCGGGTGGCGAAGCGGTCGGCGGCGGGTCCGGCCAACGCGACGCCGAAACCGGGATGCCAGCGGCGCAGTTGGCGGGGCCGCAGGCTGTAGTAGGTGAACAGGAAATCCCACACCGGGTGCGCCTCGCCGCGCTGCGCGCGGTCCTGGTGCGGTGCGATGAACCGCTGCACCCGCCGCTGGTGTGCGGACTCCCGAGCCAGCCAGTCGGATTCGGTGAGGACCGCGACCATCAGATCCGGTGCGTCCCGTCACGCACGGTGCCGACCAGGTCTTCCACCAGGTCCTCCAGCGTCACCATCGCGGTGACCCGGCCGTCGTCGGTGACCAGTGCGAGGTGACTCTTGTTGCGCCGCAACCGGGTCAGCGCATCGGGCAGCGGCAGCGTCGACGCCACCTGGATCAGTGGGCGCACCATCGCCGCGTCGAGCGCCGTGCGCTCCTCGTGGAGCACCGGCAGGACGTCTTTGATGTGCAGGTAACCCAGGTAGCTGCCGTCGGCGTTGGTCACCGGGAAGCGCGAGTACCCGGTCTCCGAGAGCGCCTGCTCGACGGCCGCGATGGTGGGGCCCGAACCCGGCGCCGCGGCCGGCACCGCGTGGATGCGGTCCAGCGGGATGGCCAGGTCCGCCACGCTGCGATCGCGGATCTGCAGCGCCCGGGTCAGCCGGGTGTGCTCCTCCCGGTCCAGCAATCCCTCCGACAACGACTCGGCGATCATGTCGGACAGTTCGACGGTGGAGACCGTGACGTCCAGTTCGTCCTTGGGTTCCACCCGCAGCGCCCGCAGGGTGGTGTTGGCGGCCCAGTTGTAGAACGAGATCAGCGGGCGCACCGCGCGGATGTACATCAGGTACGGCGGCACCAGCAGCATCGCGGTGGCCTCCGGGCCGGCGATCGCGATGTTCTTCGGCACCATCTCGCCGAGCAGCACGTGCATGGTCACCACGACCGCGAGCGCGACAATGAACGACACGGTGTGCAGGACGGCGTCACCGACCCCGACCAGCGCGAACGGCTTTTCCAGCAGGTGGGCCACCGCGGGCTCGCCGACCCGGCCGAGCAGGATCGAGCAGATGGTGATGCCCAGCTGTGCGCCGGCCAGCATCAGGGAGAGGTTCTCCGCCGCACGCATCACCGTGACGGCGCGCTTCTTGCCCTGTTCGGCGAGCGCTTCCAGACGGTCGCGCCGCGCCGAGATCAGCGCGAATTCGGCGCCCACGAAGAACGCGTTGGCGCCCAGCAGCAGGACGGTCAGTGCGACCGCGAAGAGGTCACCGCCCATCGGTCTGCTCCTTGCCCTCGGCGGTTGACGCGCCGGCGCCGTCGGTCTCGACGAGTTCCAGCAGATCGATGCGCCGGCCGTCCATCTTCAGGATGCGGGCCTGCCAGCGCACCGGGTCATCGCCGGGCTGTTCCGGGTCGAATTCGGTCAGTTCCACGGTTTCGCCGACGTCGGGGATGTGCCCGAGCTTCTCCAGGACCAGGCCGCCGATCGTCTCGTAGTCGCCTTCGGGGGCCCGGAACGGTGTCTCGGAATCGACCTCGTCGATCCGCAGCAGTCCGGAGACCTGCCAGCCGGCGCGGCTCTGCACCACATCGGGTGTGGCGTCGTCGTGTTCGTCGCGTACGTCGCCGACGATCTCCTCGATGAGGTCCTCGAAGGTGACCATGCCTGCGGTGCCGCCGTATTCGTCGACGACCATGGCGGTCTGGATGCCGTTGCCGCGGATCTGGGTCATCACCGCGTCACCGTCCAGGGAGGCGGGCACCGTCGGCACCGGCACCGCCAGCCGGGACAGCGGGGTGGTGGCACGGCGTTCCGGCGGCACCTCGAAGACCTGCTTCACGTGCACCATGCCGACGGTCTGGTCCAGATCGCCGTCGACGATCGGGAAGCGCGAGTGGCCGGTGCGGATCGCGGCGTCCAACAGGTCGGAGACGGTGTCCTCGAGTTCCAGGGATTCGATCTTGGACCGGGGGGTCATCAGTTCCTCGGCGGAGCGGTCGCCGAACTGCAGGGAACGGTCGACCAGGACGGCGGTGTCGGCGTCCAGTGCGCCGCTGCGCGCCGAGGTGCGCACCAGCGACACCAGCTCCTGCGGGGAGCGCGCCGAGCGCAGTTCCTCGGCCGGTTCGATGCCCATCCTTCGCAGGATCCAGTTGGCAGTGCCGTTGGTGGCCTTGATGACCGGGGTGAACAGCTTCGCGAAGTACCACTGCGGCGCGCTGGCGAAACGGGCGGTGGGCAGCGGTTTGGCGACGGCCAGGTTCTTGGGCACCAGCTCACCGAAGATCATCGACACCGAGGTCGCGATCAGCAGCGCCAGCACCAGTGCGATCGGGCTGACCCAGTCGGCCGGGATGCGCAGCGCGGTCAGCGGCGCGTAGAGCAGCCGGGCCACCACCGGCTCGGCGAGGTAACCGGTGGCCAGGGTGGTGATGGAGATGCCGAGTTGCGCGCCGGACAGCTGGAAGGACAAGGTGCGGTGCGCCTTGAGGACGAACTGATCGCGCCGCCCGCCGGTCCGTGCGTTGGACTCGACGATGCTGCGTTCCAGTGCGGTCAAGGAGAACTCGGCCGCGACGAACAGCGCGGTGCCCGCGGTCAGCAGGACGAACGCGAGCAGGCTGAGAAGCGTTACGGTGAGACTCATCGTGTTCTCACCGCCGGTCTGCCGGGCCTGGTGCCCGGCCGGCTACTGGATGGCTCGGCTTCACCGGGATCGCTGGGCGGGGGCGGTGTGCCGAGCGGAATCCCGGAGCCCACTCGATCTCCGTGGGCTGCCACGGGTGCCTGTGGCACGGGGTCCCTCTCTGTCATGCGACGGATGTCATTGGCGACGGAATCGGTACATGGTAACTGCCCAGATGTGGTGTGCGGAATCACCAACCGGTCGGCAGCGGGTGTCCCTCGGCGAATCCGGCGGCCGACTGCACGCCCAGGACGACCTTGTCGTGCAGTTCGGGCAGCGTCGTCGCGCCGACGTAGGTGCAGGTGCTGCGCACCCCGGAGGTGATGTGGTCGAGCAGATCCTCCACGCCACCGCGTGCCGCGTCCAGCGCCATCCGGGAGCTGGAGATGCCCTCTTCGAACAGACCCTTGCGGGCCCGGTCGAAGGCGCTGTCGGCGGCGGTCCGGGCGGCCACCGCGCGTTTGGAGGCCATCCCGTAGCTCTCCTTGAAGGGCCGGCCGTCGCGGTCGCGCAGCAGGTCGCCGGGCGATTCGTAGGTGCCGGCGAACCAGGACCCGATCATCACGTTCGAGGCACCCGCGGCCAGTGCCAGTGCCACGTCGCGGGGGTGGCGCACCCCGCCGTCTGCCCACACGTGGCCGCCGAGTTCCTTTGCCGCAGCTGAACATTCGACGACGGCCGAGAACTGCGGGCGGCCGACGCCGGTCATCATCCGGGTGGTGCACATGGCGCCGGGGCCGACGCCGACCTTGACGATGGAGGCACCGGCGCCGATCAGGTCGCGGGTGCCTTCGGCGGACACCACGTTCCCGGCGGCGATCGGCAGGCCGAGGTCGAGCGAGGCGACCACGGCGATGGCGTCGAGCATCTTGGCCTGATGCCCGTGCGCGGTGTCGATCACCAGCAGGTCCGCGCCGGCCTCGGCGAGGCCACGGGCCTTGGCGCCGACGTCGCCGTTGATACCGACCGCGGCGGCGATGCGCAGCCGGCCGGCCGCGTCCACCGCGGGGATGTAGATACCTGCGCGGATGGCGCCGGTGCGGGTGAGCACACCGGCGAGTTCGCCCTTGTCGTCGGTGAGCACGGCGATGTCGACGGGGGCGTGCTCCAGCAGGTCGAACACCTTGCGGGGTTCGGTGCCGGCGGGCGCGGTGATGAAATCGCTGATCGCGACGTCGCGGACCCTGGCGAACCGGTCCACCGCGGCGCAGGAGGCCTCGGTGACCACGCCGATCGGCCGGCCCTCGAACACCACCACGGCCGCGCCGTGCGCGCGCTTGTGGATCAGCGCCATCGCATCGGAGACGGAGTCGTCGGGCCCGAGGATCACCGGGGTGTCGACGACCAGATCGCGGCTCTTCACGAAATTGACCGTGTGCTGCACCACCGACAGCGGCAGGTCCTGGGGCAGCACCACGAGGCCGCCGCGGCGGGCCACCGTCTCGGCCATCCGTCGGCCCGCGACCGCGGTCATGTTCGCCACCACCACCGGGATGGTGGTACCCGATCCGTCGACGGTGGACAGGTCCACATCGAAGCGCGACGCCACCTCGGAGCGTCCGGGCACGACGAAGACGTCGTTGTAGGTCAGGTCGTAGGGCGGGGTGTGACCGTTGAGGAACTGCACGAAGCCAAGCTTACGGCCGCTGTTGGCTAGGCCTCGACCTCGCTGCGGTCGCCGCTCCACAGCGTGTGGAATCGCTTGTCGCGGTCGGTGTCGATGCGGCCGTAGGTGTGCGCGCCGAAGAAGTCGCGCAGGCCCTGGGTCAGCGCCGCGGGCAGTCGCTCGGTGCGCAGTCCGTCGTAGTAGGACAGCGCGGAGCTGAAACCGGGGATCGGGATGCCCAGTTCGGTGGCCTTGACCACGACCCGGCGCCAGCTGTCGATGGCGGCCTCGATGGCGTCGCGGAAGTACGGGTCGACGATCAGGGTGGGCAGGTCGGCGTCGTTGTCGAAGGCGTCCTTGATGCGGTTGAGGAACTTGGCCCGGATGATGCAGCCGCCGCGCCAGATGGTGGCCATGTCGCCGGGGGTGATGTCCCAGTTGTATTCGGCGCTGCCGGCCTGGATCTGGTTGAAGCCCTGGGCGTAGGCGATGATCTTCGAGGCGTACAGCGCCTGGCGAATGTCCTCGGTGAACTGCGCTGCGTCCGTCGGCTTCTCACCGAGACCGCCGGACGCCAGACCGGTGGTGGCCTTGCGCTGGGCCACCGAACCCGACAGGGCCCGCGCGAACACCGCTTCGGCGATGCCGGTGACGGGCACGCCGAGATCCAGCGCGGACTTCACCGTCCAGCGGCCGGTGCCCTTCTGCTCGGCCTCATCCAGGATCAGATCGACCAGCGGGGTGCCGGTCTTGGCGTCGACCTGGCGCAGGACCTCGGCGGTGATCTCGACCAGGTAGCTGTCCAGATCTCCGGAGTTCCAGTCGGTGAAGACGTCGGCGATCTGTCCGGCCGCCAGGCCCAGGCCGTCGCGCAGCAGCTGGTAGGCCTCACCGATGAGCTGCATGTCGGAGTACTCGATGCCGTTGTGCACCATCTTCACGAAGTGCCCGGCGCCGTCGGGGCCGATGTGGGTGCAGCAGGGCACGCCGTCGACGTGCGCGGAGATCTCTTCCAACAGCGGGCCGAGCGAGACGTAGGACTCGGCGGGGCCGCCGGGCATGATCGACGGGCCGTTGAGCGCGCCCTCCTCGCCGCCGGAGATGCCGGCGCCGACGAAGTGCAGTCCGCGCTCCCGGATCGCCTTCTCGCGGCGGATGGTGTCGGTGTAGAGCGCGTTGCCGCCGTCGATGATGATGTCGCCTTCCTCCATCGCGTCGGCGAGCTCATTGATGACGGCGTCGGTCGGATCACCGGCCTTGACCATGATCAGGACGCGGCGCGGCTTCTCCAGCGCGTCCAGGAATTCGGCGATCGTCTCGCTGCGCACGAAGTTGCCCTCGGAGCCGTGCTCGGCCAGCAGTGCGTCGGTCTTGGCGATCGAGCGGTTGTGCAGCGCAACGGTGTAACCGTGGCGGGCGAAGTTCCGCGCGATGTTGGATCCCATGACCGCGAGGCCGGTGACCCCGATCTGTGCCTTGCCGGTGTTGCCCGAGTTGGTCATGCGGCAGCCTTTCGTGTCGTCTACGTCTTCGATGGTTAGATCGCCGCCGGCCCGGGGATTTATGCCCTAGTGACTGAACAGGCGGTGCAACTCGGTGAGCCAGGGAAGTGCCAGCGCCACCGTGGGGATGATGAGGATCGCGGCCGCGGCGGTGTAGGCCGCCGCTGCCAGGCCAAGACTATTGCCCTTGCCGCAGAGCCGCTGCACTCGGACCACCGTGGTCGGTCCACCCGCGGCCAATGCACCGGACGGGGTGCGCCCGCCGGCGCAGGCGACCAGGGCGCGGGCCAGGGGAGTGGGCCCGGCGACCCGCACGGCGGCGTCATCGGCGAGCAGTTCGATGAGCAGGCGCACAGCGTCGAGTGCGTTACCGCTTCGGACGAACCGCGGGAACGCGGCGTGCACGGCGGTGAACATCTCCAGCACCAGATCGTGGCGGGCGCGCAGGTGGGCGCGCTCGTGGCTGAGGATGGCGGAGATCTCGGATTCCGAGAGCGTGGTCAGGGCGCCTTCGCTGACGACCACGCGGCTGCGGACGCCGGGCAGGCAGTAGGCCATCGGCTGGGCGACGCCCAGGATGCGCAGTCCACTGGGGCGACGGGCGGGAGTGGGCACTTCGTCACGTGACATACCGACCAGGTCGACGACCATGCGGTGATGGGCGCGCCGGCGCCGGGTGGCGACGGCCACCAGCAGGACCGCGACGATCAGCCGCGCGCCGATCATCAGGGTGAGCGCGAAGACGACGACGTACACCGCCCACAGCGGCCAGCCGAGGACGGCAATTTCGCTGGTCAGAGTGGCAGTGGGGCGGCCGTCGGGGCCGGGGACGAACAGTCGGCTGGCGATGGCGATACCCGCGGAGAACGCCGAGAGCACCGCGGCGAGGGCGATGGCCTGCCAGAGCACGATGGCGGCGCGCGGCGCGCGTAGTGGCCAGGATGCGCGCGCGAGGAGCGCGGGAACCGGACCGACGAGCACCAGCGCGACTATGGAGAAGGCCAGCGCGGACACGCCGTAAGTCTCCCTCAGTCGGTACCCGAATTACCAGCCGGTGGGACAACCCGGTGCTTGGACTCCAGTTCGGCGAGGGCGCGACGCAGGGCATCGGCCTCGTCGGCGCCGACTCGCTCGACGAAATGCACCAGTGCGGCCTCGCGGCTTCCGGAGTCCGAGACCTGGTCCAGAGCGTCGACCATCAGGCCGGCGACGAGCTCGTCGCGGCCATGGGTCGGGGCGTAGCGGTGGGCACGGTCATCGCGATGCTGGACGACGAGGTTCTTCTTCGCCAGCCGCTGCAGGACCGTCATGATCGTGGTGTAGGCCAGGTCACGGCGCGCAGCAAGGGCCTCGTGGACCTGACGCACCGTTTGCGGTTCGCGCGAGATCCAGAGGTGGTCCATAACTTCGCGCTCGAGTTCCCCGAGCCGCGTCAACTTGGCCATGTTCTGTTCACTCTCCTGAGCAATGGAATCAGGGTACTACGCGGTTACTACCGTGCGTCGTATCCCATCTATGCACCAGGTCGTTTACCTGGAGTCGCACTTTCCCGCGCCGGTCACGGCACGTTTCCGAGGTACCTGTGAGTCCAGTCACAGGTACTGGTCCGGTTGGCGACCATGACTATAGTAAGGCTAACCTAACCGAAGAAGGAGGTGCTGATGACGGTCGTGGTCGACGATCCGCTGATTGCACGCATGTCGATTAGGCGGGCACTGCCGCTGCACGAATCCAGCCGGCGACTGCGGGAGCTCTACCCGGAATGCCCGCGGGTCTACGGCGTGGCGGTGATGGGTGATCTGTCCCGGCGGCGTTGGTGGCCGCTGGTCGAGGTGATGACCACCGACCGCCTGCGCACCATGTTCGAGGCCGCAATTGCCGAGACCGACAGCCGTGCCGCGGTGGCGCAGCAGCTGGCGGCGACGCTGTCGCATGTCGTGATCGGTCGCGTGACTCCACTGGTCGCGCTGGAGGGGCGCGCCTGGGATACCGGGCTGGAGAACCTCTGGGTGCACGTCGACTCCGAGGGCGCCATCGACTGGGTCGGTGTGGTCGATCCGACGCTGCGCGCACTGCCGGACGATCCGCACCTGGCGCAACGTTCCACTGTCGGCACGGTGCGCACCACGCGTGACGGCATCGTGGCGCTGCCCAGTGAGGCGGCGTTGACGACCTGGGTGGCGCATCGCAGCCACCGGGCCCTTGCTCCGCTGTTCGCCAAGCTCTATGAGGTCAGCGACGGCGCGATCTCGATCGCCTCGATGTGGAACATCGTGGGAGCGGCCGTGGTGGGCGCGTCGACCCAGGTGCCCCTGCTCGCCGGGTCCAGCGAGCTGACGAGCATGTGCCGCGGCCAGGCGATCCTCGACGCGCTGGTCGGGTTCGGCCTGCCGGTTCGCGGCGCGAGCAGAACTGCCGCGGGGAAGGTCTTGCTAAATTAGGGCAGCCTTGCCTATCCTAGAGTCGCGAGGCTAACGGACCGAGCCGGAGTCCTGAGGGCTGCAGAGACCCCCGGTCCACTCGAAGGAAGGGCCCCACGCATTACGCGTGGGGCCCTTCCGCATTCCCGCTTCAGTAGGTGTAGACACAAATCTCGTGACCGCACCTCTGCCTCCCGGCCTCGGCGCCGGCTTCGACAGCGAATTGGGACTGCAGTACCTGGAGGTGACCCCCGACGGCGGACGTGCCCGTCTGGAGATCACCGACAAGGTCAAGCAGCCGTGGGGGATCGTCCACGGCGGTGTCTACTGCTCCATCGTGGAAAGCCTCGCCAGCGTGTCCGGACACGTCTGGCTCGCCGAGCACGGCGGCGGCACCGTCGTCGGTGTGAACAACAACACCGACTTCCTGCGCGCCATCAAATCCGGCACGGTGACGGCTGTTTCGACGCCGATCCACCGCGGCCGGCGGCAGCAGCTGTGGCTGATCACCATCACCGACGAGGACGACCGCCCGGTGGCGCGCGGTCAGGTGCGGTTGCAGAACGTCGCCGAATGACGGTGAGCGCTGCTGATTCGCCCGAGGCGTGGCAGTATCGCGCACTATGCGTTTAACGCCGCATGAACAAGAGCGGTTACTCATCTCCTACGCGGCCGACCTCGCCCGGCGACGGCAGGCACGCGGCCTCCGGCTGAACCATCCCGAAGCCATCGCGCTGATCACCGACCACATCCTGGAAGGTGCGCGCGACGGGCGCACGGTGTCCGAGCTGATGGTCAGCGGCCGCGAGGTCCTCACCCGTGAGCAGGTCATGGACGGCGTCCCGGAGATGCTCTACGACGTCCAGGCCGAAGCGACCTTCCCGGACGGCACCAAACTCGTCACCGTCCACCACCCGATTCCGTGACAGGGCGTGGCATGAACCCAGGTGAGATCGTGTTCGGTGACGGCGATATCGGCCTCAATGAGGGCGCGCCGCGCATCTCGCTGGAGGTGGTCAACACCGGTGACCGGCCGGTGCAGGTGGGCAGTCACGTACACCTGCCGCAGGCGAACTCGGCCCTCGAATTCGATCGCGCGGCCGCACACGGGCACCGTCTGGACATCCCCGCCGGCACCGCGGTGCGCTTCGAACCCGGCATCGCTCAGCACGTTTCGCTGGTGCCGCTGGGCGGGACGCGCGAGGTGTACGGGCTATCGCTGAATCCACCGGGCAGATTGGACTCCTCGCAGTGACCTACCTCTCCCGCGATCGCTACGCCGCGCTGTACGGACCCACTGCCGGCGACCGGATCCGGCTGGCCGATACCGACCTGTTCATCGAGATCACCGAGGACCGCAGCGGCGGACCGGGATTGGCCGGTGACGAAGCGGTGTTCGGTGGCGGCAAGGTGCTCCGCGAATCGATGGGCCAGAGCCGGGCGACCCGGGCCGACGGATCACCCGACACCGTCATCACCGGGGCGGTCATCCTCGACTATTGGGGAATCATCAAGGCCGATATCGGGATCCGCGACGGCCGCATCGTCGCGATCGGCAAGGCGGGCAACCCCGACATCATGTCCGGGGTGCACCCCGACCTGGTGGTCGGTCCGTCCACCGAGATCATCTCCGGCAACGGCCGCATCGTCACCGCGGGCGCCATCGATTGTCACGTCCACCTGATCTGTCCGCAGATCATGGAGGAGGCCCTGGGTGGCGGCATCACCACCATCATCGCCGGCGGGACGGGTCCGGCGGAGGGCAGCAAGGCCACCACCGTGACGCCGGGTTCCTGGCATCTGGCACGGATGCTGGAAGCGCTGGACACCTGGCCGCTCAACATCGCGCTGCTGGGTAAGGGGAATACGGTCAGCTCCGATGCATTGTGGGAGCAATTGCGCGGCGGTGCAGCCGGATTCAAGCTGCACGAGGACTGGGGCACCACACCGGCCGCGATCGACGCCTGCCTGACCGTGTCCGAGGCCGCCGGTGTGCAGGCCAACATCCACACCGACACCCTGAACGAGATGGGGTTCGTGGAGGACACCCTGGCCGCGGTGAAGGGCCGGTCCATTCACGCCTATCACACCGAGGGCGCCGGCGGCGGGCACGCGCCCGACATCATCACCGTCGCGGGCGAACCCAACGTGCTGCCCAGTTCCACCAACCCGACCCGCCCGCACACCGTGAACACCCTCGACGAGCATCTGGACATGCTGATGGTGTGCCACCACCTCAACCCCCGGATTCCCGAGGATCTCGCGTTCGCGGAGAGCCGGATCCGGCCCTCGACCATTGCCGCAGAGGATCTGCTGCACGATATCGGCGCAATCTCGATGATCGGCAGCGACGCCCAGGCGATGGGACGTATCGGCGAAGTGGTGCTGCGCACCTGGCAGACCGCGCATGTCATGAAGCGCCGCAGGGGATTTCTGGAAGGCGACGTGCAGGCCGACAACAACCGGGCCCGCCGCTACGTCGCGAAATACACCATCTGCCCGGCGGTGGCGCACGGCATGGACCACGAGATCGGTTCGGTGGAGGTCGGCAAGCTGGCCGATCTGGTGCTGTGGGAGCCCGCCTTCTTCGGGGTCCGTCCGCATGCCGTGATCAAGGGCGGCATGATCGCCTGGGCCGCGATGGGGGACGCGAACGCCTCCATTCCCACCCCGCAGCCGGTGCTGCCCCGGCCGATGTTCGGTGCCGCGCCCGCTGCCGCCGCGGCCACGTCGGTGCACTTCGTGTCACCGCAAGCGCTTGAGGACGGCCTGGCCGACCGACTCGACGTGAGACGAAAGTTGTTGGCGGTGGGCAACGTACGGCAGGTGGGCAAAGCCCAGATGCCGCTGAACGACGCACTGCCACGTATCGAGGTGGACGCCGACACCTTCACTGTGCGTATCGACGGCGAGGTCTGGCAGGAGCAGCCCGCCACCGAACTGCCGATGGCGCAGCGTTACTTCTTGTTCTGATGAATTCGAATTTCCCGTCGCTTCGCTCGCCCGGGCCGAACTCCCCGTCGCTTCGCTCGCCCGGGTCACTGGCGACACTTCTCACGCTGGCCGATTCCCGGCTCCCCACCGGCGGTCACGTGCACTCCGGCGGCGTCGAAGAGGCCATCACCGCCGGCCGGGTCACCGGCGTCGCGACGCTGCGCGCCTACCTGTGCCGCCGGATCCGCAGTCAGGGCCTGGTGAGTGCGTCGCTGGCCGCCGCGGTGCACACCGGCAGCCTCACGGTCGACGCCGCCGATGCCGAAACCGATGCCCGCACACCGTCCCCGGCGGCGAGGGCTGCTTCGCGGGCGCAGGGCCGCGGGCTGCTGCGGCTGGCCAAGAGGGTGTGGCCGGAACATCAGTGGGGCACCCTCGGGTCCAAGCCGCATCTCGCGGTGGCTGCCGGTGCGGTGGGGACGGCCAGCGCGGTGGCACCCGAACACACCGCGCTGTCGGTGGTGTACACCACCATGACCGGATCGGCCACCGCGGCGCAGCGGTTGCTGGCGCTGGATCCCGCCGATGTGGCGGTGCTGACCTTCGAGTTGTCCCCGCTGTGCGAGCAGACCGCGGCGCAGGCCGTCAAGGAACTCGCCGACCTGTCCGATCCGCTGCTCGACGTGCTGGCGGAAGGTCACGCTGCACGCGAGCGACCGCTGTTCTTTTCCTGAAGTTCATGAGCTGAGTCGAAAGGTCCCGATATGCCACCACATTTCATCGACGGTGAACCGCACACCCATGCCGACCGGCCCAAGCGGGTACGTCAGCCGGGGGAACCGTTGCGTATCGGGGTGGGCGGACCGGTGGGTTCGGGTAAGACGGCACTGGTGGCCGCGCTGTGTCGTCAGTTGCGCGACGAGATCTCACTTGCGGTGCTGACCAACGACATCTACACCACCGAGGACGCCGATTTCCTGCGCAGGCATGCGGTACTGCCCGATGAGCGCATCGCCGCGGTGCAGACCGGGGGTTGCCCGCACACCGCCATCCGTGATGACATCACCGCCAATCTCGATGCCATCGACGATCTGGTCGCCGCCAATCCGGGCCTGGACCTGATCCTGGTCGAATCCGGTGGCGACAACCTGACCGCGACATTCTCCTCGGGCCTCATCGATGTGCAGATCTTCGTCGTCGACGTCGCGGGCGGTGACAAGGTGCCGCGCAAGGGCGGGCCCGGGGTGACCTTCTCGGATCTGTTGGTGATCAACAAGACCGACCTCGCGCCCATGGTCGGCGCCGACCTTGATGTGATGCGGCGGGACTCCACCGCGGTACGGGGAGAGCGGCCCTTCGTACTCGTCTCGCTCACCGACGACCCGACCGCCGGCCCGGTGCTGCAGTGGGTGCACGAGCAACTCCGAGTGCCGGTGCTGGGCTGACGATGCGGTCGGACGTCCTGCTGGTGGCGCGGCCCGGCCGCGGCCCGCACATCGAATGTGCGGGTGGGCTCGCCGCACGCCGCACCCAACCCGATGTCGTGCATCTGTTGTCGGCCGCCGCGACCCCGCTGGGCGGGGATGTCATCTCGGTGCGGATCGTCGTGGAGAAAGGTGCCCGCTTGCGGGTGCACAGCGTCGCGGCCAGCGTCGCGCTCCCTGGTGCGGGAAGCGTGGTGTCGCACAGTTTCTGGGATCTTGAGGTGTCAGGTGAACTGGACCTCGATCCCCAGCCCACCGTCGTCGCGGGCGGAGCGCGCCACCACACCAGCACCCGGCTGCAGGTGGGGCGGACCGCCACGGCGCGGGTGCGAGAGAGCGCGCAGATCGGCAGAACCGGTGAGGACCAGGGGTTCTGGACCTCGGCGCTGTACGCCGACGTCGACGGCAGTCCGCTGCTGCGGCACCGGGTGGAACTCGGCGAAGGCTCGGTGGCCGACGACGAGTTGGGCACCCCGCGCGCGTGTGTCAGCGAATTGCGTTATCCGGAAACCGGATTCGACAGCGCCGGCACCGTTCTGGAATTGGCCGGTGGCGGCAGCCTGTCGACGTGGCAGGGCCGGCGACTGGGCGGCTAACTGGCCGCCTTCTCGCCCTCCTGCGCCGCGGCCGCGATCTCCTGCAACTCTTCGATCCGGGTGCGGGCGTAGGCCTGCTGCTCGGTGATGGTCAGCTGACCACGCTGGCGACTCAGGAAGGTCACCGCCCACGAGAGCAGGGTGGCGATCTTGGTCTTGAAGCCGACCAGGTAGATCAGGTGCAGTCCCAGCCACGCCAGCCAGGCGAAGAAACCGCTGAACTCGAACTTGTTCTTCTCGCCGAGCGGAATCTGGGCGACGGCGTTCCACTTCGACACGGTGGCCATCGAGCCCTTGTCGAAGTACTTGAACGGCACCCGCGGCTTGGGCTTGGTGCCGTGCGCCCGCGCTGCGGCCTCGTTCTTGACGATCGCGGCGACGTACTTGCCGCCCTGGATGGCGCCCTGCGCCATGCCGGGGACGCCGGGTACGAAGGCCATGTCGCCGATGACGAACACATTGGGGTGTCCGGGGATCGACAGGTCGGGATTGACGACCACGCGGCCCGCGCGGTCAATCTCGGTCTCGGACTGCGCGGCCAGATCCCGGCCCAGCGGGCTGGCGGCCACACCGGCCGACCACACCTTGCTGGCCGATTCGATGCGGCGAAGGGTGCCGTCCTGGTTCTTGACGGTGATGCCGTTGCGGTCGACGTCGGTGACCATGGCGTTGAGCTGAATCTCGACGCCCATCTTCTCCAGCCGCTCCTTGGCCTTGAGGCCGAGCTTCTCACCCATGGGTGGCAGCACGGCCGGGGCGGCGTCGAGCAGGATGACGTGCGCCTCGGTGGGGTCGATGTGGCGGAAGCTGCCCTTGAGCGTCTGGTCGGACAGCTCCTGGATCTGGCCGGCCATCTCGACACCGGTGGGTCCGGCGCCGACGACGACGAAGGTCAGCAGCTTCTTGCGGCGCTCCGGATCGCTGGACCGCTCGGCCTGCTCGAAGGCACCGAGGATGCGGCCACGCAGTTCGAGCGCGTCGTCGATGGTCTTCATACCCGGCGCCCACTCCGCGAAGTGGTCGTTGCCGAAGTACGACTGACCGGCGCCGGCCGCCAGGATCAGGGTGTCGTAGGGCGTGCTGTAGGTGTGGCCGAGCAGGATCGAGTCGACCGTCTTCTTCTCCAGGTTGACGTGGGTCACGTCCCCCAGGAGCACCTGCGCGTTGTTCTGCTTGCGCAGGATCAGTCGCGTCGGCGGGGCGATCTCACCCTCGGAGATGATTCCGGTGGCCACCTGGTACAGCAGCGGCTGGAACAGGTGGTGGGTGGTGCGGGCGATCAACTTGATGTCGACGTCGGCCCGCTTGAGCGCCTGTGCGGCGTTCAGCCCACCGAAACCCGAACCAACGATGACTACCTTGTGCCGATCCGATGCCGTAGCTCCGGGGTGGCTCATCTCTGCTCCTAGCGAAGTACTTTGTTAATACAACCCTAGGGTAGTCGGTGGCCATCCCACCAGCGCGGTGAGATGGCGCACCACACCAAAAGTTCATCCCCGACGGTGGGGAATCACCCGTCGATCAAGGGTTTGAGCACCTCGGCGAGCGCCGTCAGCGAGCCGGGTGTGTAGACCGGCATGTTGAAGATGACCCCGCCGACGCCGGCGTCGAGCACCTTGGTCTTGATCTGTTCGGCGATGGCCTCCGGGCTGCCCACCGCGGCGCGACCACGGAACTCCTCGGGCAGGGAGTCGATGGTGGCCTTGGGATCAGGGATGACGCTCAGCAGCGTGCTGGTCTCCAGGGTGGCCGGATCACGGCCGATCTCCTCGCAGCGCTCCCGCACGACCTGCACCTTGGCGGCCAGCTGATCAAAGGTGGCGATGAGGTTGAGGTGGTCAAAGTGCTTGGCCGCCAAGGGGATTGTCTTCTTCTCGCCGCTGCCGCCGATCATCAGCGGGATGTGGTCGCGAAACCGCGGGTTGGCGAAGGCTTCCTTGGTTCGGTAGTACTTGCCGTCCACGGTCACGCGCTCGCCCTTGATCATGGGCAGGATGATGTCCAGCGCTTCGTTGAGCTTGTTGAAGCGGTCGGTGAAGGTGCCGAATTCGAACCCGAGTGCGTCGTGCTCGAGCTCGAACCATCCGGCGCCGATGCCGAGGATGGCGCGACCCTGGCTGATGACGTCCAGCGTGGTGATGGCCTTGGCCAGCACGGTGGGGTTGCGGTAGGTGTTGCCGGTGACGAGGGTGCCCAGCTGGACCCTCTTGGTCGCGGTGGCCAGCGCGCCGAGCGCGGTGTAGGCCTCCAACATCGGCTCTTCGGGCGCGCCGAGGCCGGGCAGTTGATAGAAGTGGTCCATCACGAAGACCGAGTCGAAGCCGGCGGCCTCGGCTTCCTGCGCCTGTGCGATGACGGTGGGGAAGAGTTCGGAAACGCTGGTGCCGTAGGAAAAGTTGGGGATCTGGTATCCGAGTTTGATGGTCACGAAGATCACGTAACCACAACTAAGCGGAGCGGTCACCCCGTTTTAGCTCGGGGCGAACACGGGAATATCTCAGCCGAAGCTGGTGAGCGCGCCCTGGCTGACGTGCAACGTCTCGCCGGTGATGTGCCGAGCCGACGGCGTCGTGAGAAACAGTGCGAGACGGGTGATTTCGTCGGCGGTCGTGGTGGGGGAGCTGCCGAGGCCGTCGTATCCGGGGTCGACGCCGCGGYCGGCGGCGACCAGGTTGATGGTGATACCACGGATGCCGAAGTGTGCGGCCTGTCCCGAGGTCCAGTTCGACAGTGCTGCCTTGATCGCGGCGTCCGCGCTGCCGTCGGCGGGGTTCGAGGCCACCACGTTGATGATCGATCCGCCCGAGCTCAGCTGGTCGCCGAGCACCGACACCGTCAGGACTGCGGACAACACTGTGGTGTCCAGGGCGTGGCGCCAGGCCGACGCGCGATCGGTCAGCGTGTGGGTGCGCGGGTCGCCGGCGTCCCAACGCGGGGCGGGGACGTTGATGATGCCGTCCAGGTGCTGGGGGAAGGCGCTACGAGCGGCTTCGAGGCTGGCCGGGTCGTTGTTGTCGAAGACCACGTAGTCGACGTCGAGTTCCTTGGCGGCGACTTCGAGCTCAGCGCGCTGGGCTCCGGCGATCATCACGCTGTGGCCCTCGTCGCGGAATCCGCTCGCAATKACGCGACCCAGTTCGGTATCGCCACCGGTGACGAGCAACTCCATGGGACCTCCTTGGTTTAGCGCTGAAGCCAGCGAGTGACCTTGATGTTACTGGACAGTAGCTAGCTGGGGGAAATCAGACGCGCCATATGCAGGGATGGTCGGCAACGTCTGGTAACGCATCGCGGGGCGGGGGCGACGTATGGTGCAGAACCCCACCGAGGGCGCGCACGGCACACCCGAACGCCATCGGTGGACTCCGTCGTGGGTCCAGAAAATCAGCAACGCTGCAGACCGGTCGCTGCGTAGGGTTTTGTGATGCTCAGCAACCTCTCAGGTTTGCACTCAATGAGCAACTCACACTTGCGTCACGGCCGTAACACGGTAGTTTCTTCACCATGGATCAGTCGGACGTGAATTCCTCACACCGTAGGCGGCTCGGCAAGAGGCTTTCGGTCGCCGCAGCGGTGGCGTCCGCGGCGGCCCTGGCCCTGCCGGGCGCGGTGTCGCACGCGGAGCCGGTGCCACCCGCGCCGGTGCCCGCCCCCGCCGAACCG
>NZ_JBFUKN010000040.1:0-53366 GCF_056400845.1 Mycobacterium sp. P4_H6
ACACTAAGCGGCTGTTCACCCTAAGCGGCTGTTCTGACCCCGGCAACGACGTCCGCCCTAGACGTTGCTCACATCGCCACGGCCTGAATGAAGATGCAGGTCACGCGCGCATGGAGGCTTCATCGCCGACACGTAACGGCGCCGCGCCACACCGCCGGACTGTATAGACAACACATGTTGTCACGCATATGGTGGCCAGACATCCGTAGTTTTCAAGGCTCGACGAGGACGCCATGACTGCTGCATCAAACAATCCCCCGCCGTCGATCGAGCGGGCGGCGATCCCCCTCGGGCCCGATTCGCTGACCTGGAAGTATTTCGGCGATCTGCGCACCGGCCTGCTGGGCGTCTGGATCGGCGCGATCCAGAACATGTATCCGGAGCTCGGCGCCGGCGTCGAGGACCACTCGATCCTGCTGCGCGAGCCGCTGCAGCGGGTGGCCCGGTCGGTCTATCCGATCATGGGTGTGGTCTACGACGGTGATCGTGCCGCCGACACCGGCGCCCAGATCAAGGGTTTCCACCACGGCATCAAGGGTGTCGACGGGCAGGGCCGGCGCTACCACGCGCTCAATCCCGAGACCTTCTACTGGGCCCACGCCACCTTCTTCATGCTGATCATCAAGACGGCCGACTATTTTTGCGGCGGGCTCACCGAGGCCGAAAAGCATCAGCTGTTCGACGAGCATGTGCAGTGGTACCGGATGTACGGCATGAGCATGCGACCGGTGCCGGACAGCTGGGAGGAGTTCCTGGTCTACTGGGATCACACGTGCCGCGAGGAGTTGGAGATCAATCGCGCCACCCTGGACATCTTCACCATCCGTATCCCGAAGCCGTGGTTCGTGCTGATGCCGACCGGCGTGTGGGATCAGCTGTTCAAGCCGATGGTCGGCGCACAGCGCTGGGTGGCCGCCGGAATCTTCGACGCACCGGTGCGCGAGAAGGCCGGGATGCGCTGGACACCCGGCGACGAGATCCTGCTGCGGCTGTTCGGCAAGGCCGTCGAGCTGGCGTTCACCGTGGTGCCCGACGAGATCCGGCTGCACCCGCGGGCGGTCTCGGCCTATCGTCGCGCCTCCGGGAGCATCCCCGAGGACGCGCCGCTGGTCGAGGCGCCCGGTTTCATGGCCCCACCGCCGGACCGCAAGGGCCTGCCGATGCACTATCAGCCCAGACAGAAATCGCTGCTGGACCGTGCGGGCTCCCTGGTCCACACCACCTTCTCGCTGGCCGGACTGCGGCCGGCAGCAGCCAAACGAAAGGTCGCCTGACACGATGCTGGAATGGTCTGACGTCGACATCGCCGTCCGCGACGCCGTGCGCGAGTTCGTCGACAAGGAGATCCGGCCGCACATCGACGCGCTGGAGAGCGGCGATATGGAGCCCTACCCCATCGTGCGCAAGCTGTTCGGCGCGTTCGGTATCGACGCCATGGCGCGAGAGTCATTGGAGCGCAGGCTGTCCAAGCTGCGCGACGGTGCACCGGCCAAGGAATCCAAGTCTTCCGGCGGCATGTTCGGCGGCGGGCCCGACCAGGCCGGGATGGGCTTCGTCCTGATCAGCGAGCTGTGCCGGGTGTCGATGGGTCTGGTCACCGGAATGGGTGTCAGTTTGGGCCTCACGGTCCCCACCATCCAGAGCCGCGGCACCCTGGCTCAGCAGGAACGTTGGCTACCCGGCCTGGTGACCTACGAGAAGATCGGCGCCTGGGCGATCACCGAACCGGATTCCGGTTCGGATGCATTCGGTGGCATGAAGTCCTATGTGACCCGTGACGGAGACGACTACCTGCTCAACGGGCAGAAGACGTTCATCACCAACGGACCCGACGCGGACGTGGTGGTCGTGTACGCCAAACTCGATGAGCCAGGCGTCGACAAGCGCGACCGCAAGGTGCTGACGTTCGTCCTGGACCGCGGCATGGACGGCTTCGTGCAGTCGAAACCGTTCCACAAGATGGGCATTCACAGTTCACGCACCGGCGAACTGTTCTTCAACAACGTCCGGCTGGGCCGTGACCGGCTGCTCGGCGAGACCGAGAACAACGCCTCCGGGGACGGACGGGACAGCGCCCGGTCGAGCTTCTCCGCCGAACGGATCGGGGTGGCCGCGATGTCCCTCGGTGTCATCGAGGAATGTCTGCGGTTATCGGTCGACTACGCGAAGACCCGGGTGCTGTGGGGCAAGGAGATCGGCCAGTTCCAGTTGATCCAGCTCAAGTTGGCCAACATGGAAGTGGCCCGGATGAACGTGCGCAACATGCTGTTCCGGGTCATCGAGTCCTCGCAGACCGGGTCGGCGATCTCGCTGGCCGAAGCCTCGGCGATCAAGTGGTACTGCTCCCAGGCGGCCACCGATGTGGCCATGGAGGCCGTGCAACTCTTCGGCGGCAACGGTTATATGACCGAATACCGGGTGGAGCAGCTGGCCCGCGACGCCAAATCGCTGATGATCTACGCCGGAAGCAACGAGGTGCAGATCACGCACGTGGCGCGGGGACTACTGGCCTGACTGGGCCTGAGCGCTCTCATAGAGACAGATGGCTGCCGCAGCAGCCACATTGAGGCTCTCGGCGCTGCCGCGCATGGGGATGGTCACCTGCGCGTCGGCGGCCGCGGCGGTATCGGGCGCCAGACCGTGCGCCTCCGAACCCAACAGCCATGCGGTGGGCACACTCAGGTCGACCGACGGTAGCGGTGTCGAGCCGTCCAGCGTGGTCGCCAGCACCTGCAGACCTGCATCCCGCAGGGTGGCAAGGAGTGCGAGAGTGTCCGGGACCTGGACGACCGGCAGCCCGAAGATGCTGCCCGCGGAGGCCCGCAGGCATTTCGGGTTATAGGGGTCGACGCTGTCGCCGGCAAGGATCAGCGCATCGGCACCCATGGCGTCCGCGAGCCGGATCAGCGTGCCCGCATTGCCGGGATCGGAGGTCTCGACCGCGACGGCCACCAGCCGCGGTGCGTCCAGCACCTCGGACAGCGATACCCCGGGAATCTCGCAGACCGCGATCAGCCCGACCGGAGTCACGGTGTCCGACAATGCCTTTGCGGCTCGCACCGTCACTTCGTGCACCGGGGTGTCCGCGAGAAGATCCGCGAAACGGGCGTGTGCGTCCTCAGTGACGAAGACCTCTTCAACGAGACCACGCCGCAACGCTGCCTCGACCAGGTTGGGACCTTCGGCGAGGAAGCGTGCGGCGTGACGACGTCCGGCGGGACGCTGCAGCTTGATGGCCGCAGCTACCCGATTGGACTTCTCGGTGAGGGGTGTCAGGCGGCTTCGCCCGACGGCGCGTTGACATCCTCGGGCAGTGCTGCCTTGGCAACCTCGACCAGAGCGGTGAACGCGGCGGGATCGCTGATCGCGATCTCCGACAGGTTCTTGCGGTCCACCTCGACGCCGGCCAGCTTCAGACCCTGGATCAGGCGGTTGTAGGTGACGCCGTTGGCGCGGGCCGCAGCGTTGATCCGGGAGATCCACAGCTTGCGGAAATCGCCCTTGCGGGCCTTGCGGTCCCGGTAGGCGTAGGTCAAGGAGTGCAGCTGCTGCTCTTTGGCCTTGCGGTAGAGGCGCGACCGCTGGCCGCGGTAGCCCTTGGAAGCCTTGAGTACTGTGCGCCGCTTCTTCTGAGCGTTGACTGCGCGCTTCACGCGTGCCATGGGAGTGTTCCTATTCTTGCGGGGAAAGTCTGGAGGGAATAGCGGCTTTTCAGCCGGTCAACCGAATTAGCCGTTCAGCATCTTCTTGACGCGGGCGGTGTCGTTGGCGGCAACGGTGACGCGGCCGTCGAGGCGACGGGTGTGCTTGCTCGCCTTGTGCTCGAGAAGGTGGCGCTTGCCGGCCTTCTGGCGGACGACCTTTCCGCTTCCGGTGACGCGGAAGCGCTTGGATGCGCCGCTGTGGGTCTTTGCCTTGGGCATGTGTCCTCAGTTCTTGTGGTGGATCAGTTCTGCGTGGGCTCGGTGGGCTCGGCCGGTGCTGCCGGGGCCGCGGGTGCCGCTGCCTCGCCGCCGGACCGCGGCGTCGGGGCGTCGGCGTCGTGCGCCGCCTTGGCGCGGGTCTTGGCGCCACGGTGCGGTGCCAGCACCATCGTCATGTTGCGGCCGTCCTGCTTGGCGGAGGTCTCGACGAAGCCGTAGTCAGCCACGTCGGCGCCGAGACGCTGCAACAGTCGGTAACCCAGTTCGGGCCGGGACTGCTCGCGACCGCGGAACATGATGGTGACCTTGACCTTCGACCCGGCTTCGAGGAAGCGGACCACATGGCCCTTCTTCGTCTGGTAGTCGTGATCGTCGATCTTCGGCCGAAGCTTCTGCTCCTTGACGACGGTCTGCTGCTGGTTCTTGCGAGACTCGCGCTCCTTGAGTGCCGTCTCGTACTTGAACTTGCCGTAGTCCATGATCTTGCACACCGGTGGTTTGGCGTCTGGGGCTACTTCGACGAGGTCGAGATCGGCGTCGACGGCGACGCGGAGAGCATCTTCGATGCGAACAATGCCTACCTGCTCACCATTCGGTCCGATCAGGCGGACTTCAGGTACGCGGATGCGCTCGTTGATGCGGGTCTCAGTGCTGATGGGGCCTCCTACGTTGTCTGCTCGTGCCACGACCGTGATGGAGCGCAGGGCCAGCAGGGAGAGACCACACCATCGGCATTCCACTCCGAAGAGCAGAAAGGCCCTGCATATAGCAGGGCCCGATGCCGACCGATCACGGCTTTCGCCGCCTGCGCATGCGCAGAACAGGACATCCGCAGATGCCTGTGATCGGACCGCTGGACCGGTATGGTCAGCGGTGGGAGCGGGACTCCACTTACTGTCCCTGGCGTTCGCCGGGACGGTCGATCGTGCAAGTCTAACAGGCATGACCGATGATCAGAAAACTCCTTCGGACGCGGACCCGCAGGTTAGGGAGCTCGCCGAGATTCCCGCCGTCGAGGTGATCACCCGCTCGGCCGTGATGCTGATGAGCGCGGCGGCGGAGAAGATCGGCCTGGGTTCCGAAGATCCCGAGGACAGCCCGCACCGCGATCTCGACGAGGCCCGCCGTCTCATCACCGCACTCGCCGGCCTGGTCACCGCATCCGCGGAGTACCTGGGCCTGCATGCCGGACCGCTGCGCGACGGTCTGAAGAGTCTGCAGCTGGCGTTCCGGGAGGCCAGCGCGGCGCCCGAGGAGCCCGGCCAGGGGCCCGGCGAGAAGTACACCGGGCCGGTCTGGTGATCCGGGCCGACACCCGGGGTCGGTAGAAACACCCATTTCGCCCGCTTAGGGCATATTCTCGCGGCCTATGACGGCCACCACAGTCCCGCATCCGTCGACGACCCGGCGACCGTCCGGATTCTCGTGGGTTCCGGCCGCCGCGGGCTGGATCGTCGGCGTCATCGCCACGCTGTCCTTGGTGGCAAGCATCTCCCCGATCGTCCGGTCTGCCATCCGGGTGCCCCGGGAGTTCGTCAACGACTACATCTTCAACTTCCCCGACACCAGCTTCGCCTGGGCGGTGGTGCTCGCGCTGCTGGCCGCCGCGCTGGCCGCCCGCAAGAGCATCGCCTGGTGGATCCTGGTGTTCTACATGGTCGCCGCGGTGGCCGTGAATGTCGCCGACCTGATCGCCGGCGACGAATCTGTGCTCGAGGAGTTCGGCGAGGTCATCGGCCTGGTGTTCCACCTGGCCGCGATCGGCTTCCTGGTGCTGGCCCGGCACGAATTCTGGGCCAAGGTGCGCCGCGGTGCCCTGTTCAAGGCGATCGGCACGCTGCTGGCCGCCATGGCCGTCGGCATCCTGGTCGGTTGGGGCCTGCTGGAACTGTTCCCCGGGACCTTGGAGCGCGACTACCGGTTCGGGTACGCCGTCAACCGCGTGGTGGCCTTTGCCGGCGTCGATTCCAAGGTCTTCGACGGTCAGCATCCCGGTGTGCTGATCAACGCACTGCTCGGTTTGTTCGGCGCGCTGGCACTGGTGGTCGCGGCCATCGTGCTGTTCCGATCCCAACGGGCCACCAACGCGCTGACGGGTCAGGACGAATCCGCCATCCGCGGGCTGCTGGAGTTGTTCGGCAAGAACGATTCGCTGGGCTACTTCGCCACCCGCCGCGACAAATCGGTGGTGTTCGCCCCCAACGGCCGCGCCGCCGTCACCTACCGCGTCGAGGTCGGGGTGTGTCTGGCCAGCGGGGACCCCGTCGGTGACCCGCGTTCCTGGCCGGCCGCGATCGACGCCTGGCTCAAGCTGTGCAAGTCCTACGGGTGGGCCCCCGGCGTGATGGGCGCCAGCGCCCCTGCCGCACAGGCGTTCCGCGATGCCGGCCTCAACGCCATCGAACTCGGCGATGAGGCCATCCTGCACCCCGACCGCTTCAAGCTGTCCGGCCCGGACATGAAGCCGGTCCGGCAGGCCGTCACCCGCGCCCGCCGGGCAGGGCTGACCGTCCGTGTCCGCAGGCACCGCGAACTGACCGCCGACGAGATGGCCACGGTCGTCGGCCGTGCCGACGCCTGGCGCGACACCGAGACCGAGCGTGGATTCTCGATGGCGCTGGGGCGCCTGGGTGATCCCGCCGACGGTGACTGCATGCTGGTGGAGGCCGTGGCGGCCGGCGGCGCTGGGGAAAATGACAACGACGGCGACGTGGTGGCGATGCTCTCGCTGGTCCCGTGGGGCGCCAATGGGGTGTCACTGGATGTGATGCGCAGGTCACCCCAGTCCCCCAACGGCACCATCGAGCTGATGGTCAGTGAGATCTGCCTGCAGGCAGAGGATCTCGGTATCACCCGGATCTCATTGAACTTCGCGATGTTCCGGTCGGCCTTCGAGCAGGGCGCCCAACTGGGTGCCGGCCCGGTCGCCCGGTTGTGGCGTGCGCTGCTGGTGTTCTTCTCCCGGTGGTGGCAGCTGGAGACCCTGTACCGGTCCAACATGAAGTACCAGCCGGAATGGGTTCCGCGGTTCGCCTGCTATGAGGACGCCCGGGAGGTGCCCCGGGTCGGGGTGGCTTCGGTGATCGCCGAGGGATTCCTGGTGCTGCCGTTCTCCCGCCGCAAGGAACACACCGGCGAACACGTGGCCGCGCCGAAGAACCTGGTGGACAGCGGGTTGCTGCACCGCGACGGCAGCGCCCCGGATGCCAGTGCGCTGCAACAGGATCTGCCCGCCGACGAGCGCAACCGGCTGCCCGAGCAGGTGCGGGTCCGAATGGCGAAGCTGAAGACGTTGCAGAACAACGGCATCGACGCCTACCCGGTCGGCGAGGCACCCAGCCACACCGTCGAGCAGGCGCTGGCCACCACCGCCGCCGATGTCACCGTCACCGTCGCGGGCCGCATCCTGCGGCTCCGCGACTACGGCGGGGTGCTGTTCGCCGCGCTGCGCGATTGGTCCGGCGACGTGCAACTGCTGCTGGACAATTCGCGCCTCACCCAGGGCACCAACGCCGACTTCACCGCCTCGATCGACCTCGGCGACCTGATCGAGGTGACCGGCACCATGGGGCTCAGCCGCAACGGCACCCCGTCCCTGCTGGTCACCCGGTGGCGGTTGATCGGTAAGTGCCTGCGTCCGCTGCCCGACAAGTGGAAGGGCCTGACCGACCCGGAGGCCCGGGTCCGGACCCGCTACGTCGACCTCGCGATCAACACCGAGGCCCGCGACCTCATCACCGCCCGCAGCCGGATCCTGCATGCCATTCGGGAAACGTTGGTGGGCAAGGGGTTCCTCGAAGTCGAGACACCGATCCTGCAGCAGATCCACGGCGGCGCCAACGCACGGCCGTTCACCACTCATATCAACGCCTACGACCTCGACCTGTACCTGCGCATCGCCCCGGAGCTGTATCTGAAACGGCTTTGCGTCGGTGGCGTGGAGCGGGTCTTCGAGCTGGGCCGCGCGTTCCGCAACGAGGGGGTGGATTTCAGCCACAACCCGGAATTCACACTGCTGGAGGCGTATCAGGCGCACGCCGATTACAACGTGTGGATGCACGGCTGCCGCGAGCTCATCCAGAACGCCGCCGAGGCCGCCAACGGAGCCCAGGTGGTGATGCGCCCCGGCCCCGACGGCGGATTGATCGCGGTCGACATCTCCGGGGACTGGCCGGTGAAGACGGTGCACGGCGCGGTGTCCGAGGCGCTCGGCGAACAGATCGGCCCGGAGACCGGCCTGGAGCGGTTGCGCAGCCTCTGCGACGGTGCCGGGGTGCCCTATCTGATGCACTGGGACACCGGCGCGGTGGTGCTCGAACTCTACGAACGACTGGTCGAGGGGCAGACGGAGCGCCCGACGTTCTATAAGGACTTCCCCACCTCGGTCTCCCCGCTGACCCGCCCGCACCGCAGCATCGACGGTGTCGCCGAGCGCTGGGACCTGGTCGCCTGGGGTGTCGAACTGGGCACGGCCTACAGCGAGCTCACCGACCCGGTGGAGCAGCGCAAGCGTCTTCAAGAGCAGTCGCTGCTGGCCGCCGGCGGTGACCCCGAGGCGATGGAACTCGACGAGGATTTCCTGCAGGCCCTCGAGTACGCCATGCCCCCAACGGGTGGTCTCGGCGTCGGCGTGGACCGGGTGGTCATGCTGATCACCGGGCGCAGCATCCGTGAGACGTTGCCGTTCCCGTTGGCCAAACCTCGCTGACCCCGGTCACAGCTGCTTTCCAGGAAGCAGAGTCACGATGATCTCGTGACGCTGATGTCCGGGCTCTTGCAGCACCACGATTCCTTGACCCACGGTTGGGTGCCGGTGACCGTTCAGGTGATCACCGGTCTGGTTCTGTTGACCGCGCTGCGCGTGCGGCGCCGCCTGGTAGCCGCCGCCGCCTTCGGCACCGCGGTGGCTGCGGCCGCACACTGGTACGTGACGAGCCAGGGGCTGGCCGGCGAACCCGCCCCGCACGCGCTCTGGATCTGGATCGGGCTGACCGGATTCACCGCCGCGGCTTTGTTTTCCGGTTGGCGCGGGGCGCGCTGGTGGCGACGCACCGCGGCCGTCGCGGCCGTCCCGCTGTGCGCCCTGTGCGCGGCGCTGGCCGTCAATCTGTGGACCGGCTATTTCCCCACCATGCAGACCGCATGGGTGCAGCTGACCGCGGGACCGCTGCCGGATCAGACCGATATGGCGACCGTCGCCGCATTCCAGGTCCGGCACGCGGTGCCGCGCAACGGTTCTCTGGTGCCGGTGGACACCGGGGACGCCGGTTCGGGTTTCAAGCACCGTGGCGAGTTGGTCTATCTGCCGCCGGCCTGGTTCGCCTCCGATCCGCCGCCCCGGCTGCCGACCGTGATGATGATCGGCGGCGAGATGAACACTCCGGCGGACTGGGCGCGCGCGGGCAACGCCGTGCAAACCGCCGATGCCTTCGCCGCAACCCACGGCGGCAACGCGCCGGTGCTGGTGTTCGCCGATGTGGGCGGCACGTTCAACAACGACACCGAGTGCGTGAACGGCCGCCGCGGCAAGGTCGCCGATCATCTCGTCAACGACGTCGTGCCGGCGATGGTCTCGAAGTTCGGCGTCAGCCCGGATCCGGCCAACTGGGGTGTCGTCGGATGGTCGATGGGCGGCACCTGCGCGGTCGACCTGACCGTGATGCACCCCGACCGGTTCTCGGCGTTCGAGGACATCGCCGGTGACCTGAGCCCGAACTCGGGGACGAAGGCGCAGACCATCGAGCGCCTGTTCGGCGGTGACGCCGCCGCCTACGCCGCATTCGATCCGACCACCGTCATCACCCGGCACGGCCCGTACACCGGGGTGTCGGGCTGGTTCTCGGTGAACGGGGCGGGTGTGTCACCGCCGCCGCAGACCGCTGCGGCCGCCCAGTCGCTGTGCGCGCTGGGCGCATCCCACGGCATCGACTGCGCGGTGGTCAGCCGACCCGGCCAGCACGACTGGCCCTTCGCGGCAAGCGCTTTCGCCGAGGCCCTCCCGTGGCTGGCCGGCCAGATCGGCACTCCGGACGTGCCGAGGGTCGCGTTGCAGCAGCCGGCCAAGGCGCCGTCGGCGGTGCAGGTGGCCGACCGGCGACCGAGTCAGTAATCGGATTCGGCGGCAAGGATCTCCGCCAGGAACGCGTCTGCAGCAGGTACCGCCAACCGGGACCACACGAAGGCCCGCAGCCGCTGCCGGGTCGCCCGGTCCTCCCCGGCCGACGCCACCCGCCCGACGGTGACCGTGGTGGATGTCCAATCATGGTTCCACGCCGCCGATTCCGAGATCAGCAAGGTGAGAGTCGCGGTGCCGCGGTCATCGAGCGCACCGGTGGCGGTGACGTCGCCGCTGCGCAGCTGCACCGGCACCCCGGCGGCGGAGCCGCTGAGCAGGGCACGCACCTCGGCCACGGCTCCCCCGGCACCGTCACCGCGCACCGACCAGTCGACGGTGTCCTCGGCGGCGTCGAAAACCCCCGGCGGCACGGCGCTCCAACTGATCGACGCGGTGCCGGCACCGATGGTGTCGGCCTGCGATGCCGTCGGCCCGCCGGCAGCCAGCGCATAGTCATCTCGCCGCCGGTCGGACGACACCGCCTCGGGTTCGGCCATCTCCGCCCAATCGGCCCACTCCAGACAGGGCTCGATCAGCGCCGCCACCCGCGGATCTCCATCACGCAGATGGGCGGACAGCGCCGCGCGGTGCGGGGACAGCAGCGCCTCGATATCGGAGTCCAGGGTGTCCTCACCGAAGAACTCCTGCGCTGCGGCAGTCAACAGCGCCAATTCGGCGTCCAGCACCGCCATGTCGAGATCGGCGATGCTGTCACGGACACTGGCCGGCCACCACCGGCGCAGCCAGTGGCCGAGCGCCAGCCTGCGCAGCGGCGCCAGCACCTGGGGGGACAGTTCGAGATCGGCGATGTCGATGCTGGACTGCGGATCGGCGGTCCGGCCGCGCAGCGCCTCGACCACCGCCACATGCCCCTGCTCACCGGCCACCCGCCACAACCAGTCCGCGGCGGACACATCGGTGAAGGTGAGCTGCGCCGCCGCGGCCGGATCGTCGACCGTCCACGCCAGGACCGCGCCGGCGACCTCGAGGACCGCCACCGCGGGCGGCGCGGCCACCTGCGCGCCGGTGGTCCACAATCCGGATTCGGCAACCAGTTTCATCGGGCCGCCTCCAGTTCGAGCATCGCCTTGATCCGCTGCCGGTGATCCAGGCTCACCGACCGGGCCACCCCTTCCAGCAGGGCCCGCATCTCGTCGACATCCGCGCAGGACTCCTGCCAGACGTCGCGGCCGTGCAGACGCGCCCACAGCCTGCTCAGATAGGGCCGGGCGAACGCGGCGAGCTCCTTGGTCACCTGCTGCTGGCGCGGGTGCAGCGCCTCCCCGTCGGCGAGGTAGCGCCGCGCGTGCAGCACATAGGCCTCCTTGCGCAGCCGGGCCTGGACCTGGGCGGCCAACCGGTAACGCGGTGTCGCGGCCTCGTTCAGTGGTGCCAGTTCGACGGCGATCTCGACCCCCGCCACCATCGCGGCCTGGATGTCCTCGGCGAGCAGACCCCATGGCGCGCAGGCCCGGTCCACCTCCTCGGCGCACAGCAGCGGAACATCGGGCAGCTCGTCGCGGTCCAGGGCGCGGCGCAGTGTGGCGCGCACCCGATCGACGACGCTGCGATTCAACGGGCGATCGGTGTCGGCACCGCCGTGCACGGGCGGCGGCGGTTGCGGCAGCACCGTGCTGAGGCCGATGTCGACGAACGACCACGGCAGGTCCGGCGCCGGGCCGCGGGCCCGGGCACCCAGGTTGTAGGGCGTCGCATCAGCCACCAGCGCGGTCCACACCCGCTGGCGGGCCACCGACTCGTTGTGCCCGGCAGCATCACCCAGCACGGTGCTCAGGCCTGCCAGGAACGGGTCGGTGATGGCCGCGGTCGGCCGCACATCGGACCAACTGGCCTGCAACTGACGTGCCAGCGCGCCGACCACCTTGTCGTCGGCGACGTGGCGGTTGAGCACCTCGATGGCGGTGCGGTCCCGGTCCCCGTGGATCCCGCGCAGGATTGTCTCTGCGGTATCCGAATCATTTTGTACCGGTTCACCTTTGGTGACAGCAAGCTCGAAGCACACCGGGAAGTAGAGTTCCTGGGCGTTGCCGGTGGTGAGCCGCAACTTGCGGCGCGCCAGCTTGAGCACCGCGAACCAGGACGCGGTGGCGCACAGCTGGTCGCGATGCGCCACGATCAGTTCGAACATCTCGGCGGCCACCTCGCCGGACACCACCGGTGTCGAATACTGCGGGTTGGACCGCAACCGCAACACCAGCGGATCCAAGATGCGCTTGACGGTGCGGCTCAGCGGTCCGCCGTCATCACTGCTGAGCACCTGGACGCCCGGGCCCAGCGCCCGCCAGGCGCGGTCGATCACGGCGCGCCGAGGCTGCGCAGGCAACGCGCGTGCCACCTGCGCGGCGACGTCCGGGACGGTACTCACCCGCTCAGGATAGGCACGAGATCTTTCCCGTCGCTGCGCCCGGCGAAAAGTTGGGTTCGGTAGCCGCCGACGGGGGCGACCCTGTTCTGCATGCCTGACTCACTGCTGATCCTCTTGGTCCTCGTCGCCGTCGCCGTCGTGATCGTCACGGTCGGCGCCACCCTCGGCACGGTGCTGCCCCGCGGCCGGTCGGCCCCGCGGTGCGCGGGCACACCCGCGGTCGGTATCGGCACCGTCAGCGCGGTCTCCGACCGGATCACCGTCGAGGTGGAGAGCGTGTCGGGCCAGAAGTTCACCGGCCGGCTGCGCGGTGCCCCGGGCGACCCGGTGGTCGCCGAGATCCGGCCGGGCGCGGTGCTGCTGGTGGCCTTCGACCCCGATGCACGCGAACAGCTGACCCTCGCCGACGACATGGTCGCCATCCGGGCCGCGTTCGACCGGATGCTGGTGGACAAGGGCCTGGTCACCGACGCGCAGCTGGAGCTCATCCGGCACGGCACCAGGTCCAGTGGCGTGGTGACGGCCGCCCGGTCCACCGGCACCGAACGGGAGGATTACCGCGAGGTGGTGCTCGACCTGATGGTCCGCAGGCCCGAGGGCGGGCAGTTCCCGGCCCACGAGACGACACTCATCCCGGCCACCTCACTGGATCGGGTCTGCCCGGGCAGCGTCGTCGACGCCTACTACCGGCGCGGGGACGAATCCGCCGTCGCGGTGGCCGTACCGCCGGCCTGATCGGCTAGAGAACCGCGAAACTCACCAGCGCCGCCCAGTACACCGGTGCCGCGGATTCGTCGCCGTCCCGCCAGCTCCGCAGTTGTGCGCGTTGCCAACGATTGACCGCGCACGCCGCCTCGAAATCGGTATCCGCCTGATGGGCGGCGTCGACCGCGGCGATGACCGTACCCATCGGGTCGGCAGGTGCGCCGGACACGAACCGCCGATACCCGGCGCTGGTGGGCAGCGACCACAGCGTCGCGGTCACCAGTTCCGCTCCGCCCAGCACCATTGCCGCGACGATCCCGGTGGCCTCGTCGAATCGGTAGTCGCCACCGGATGCACAGGCCAGCAACGCAACACGAGTCGGAATGGGCAGCTGGGCCGACATCAGGTCGGCCGCGGTGAGCGGGCGGTGATCGCCGACCGGGTTGCTGTATCCCTCGGTCGAGGCACGGCACGCGAGGTGCAGAGCCGCCCGTTCCGCGCCGTCGCCGGTGCTGGCGTGCCCGACATAGACGAGGCGCCCGGGCATTTCGGCCAGCACCTCGGCCAGCCAGTGCCGGTCGGTGTCGGTGCGCCGGAACAGCTCGATCGGGGTGTCGACCCGCGGCAACACTGTTCGCCGGTGCATCAGGTCCGCGTAGTGCCGCGCCAGCACGGTGTCTGGCGCCGGTCTGCCCAGCACCGACCCCAGCGCCGAATCCGGGCGCTGACCGGGAACCCGAGGGTCGAGGATCAGCAGCGGATCCGCTTCCGGGCGCGCCGTGTTGACGCGCCGCGAGTGCGCGATGTTGGCCGGCACCGCCATCAGCACATCCACGAATTCCAGCAACCGGAAGCCTTCGGTGAGCGCACCGATCTCCCCGTCCGGCCATGGGATCAGGGCCGGCTGCGGACCGTCCGGGGTGATGGCCTCCTGGCGGGCCGCCAGCATCGCGATCACCTCGGGTCGCACCGCGGGCAGCGCGAGCAGTCCCCACGGCACCCGGCCCAGGCGAGCGCTGGGCGCGACGAACAACACCGCGCGCGGGTCGTGTACACATTCCTGGAGCAGATCCCAGCCCGCGGCGGAGATCAGCAGGACGCCCAGACGGTAGGCCAGGGTCAGTTCAGCGTCCGCGGTGGTGAATGCGCCATCGGAGAGTGCGCGCTGCAACGCGTCCACCGCGGTCTCGGCATCGCGCGGATCCGGTAGTGCCGCAGCGATCTCCTCCAGCGCCGCAAGCAGAATGGTCTCCTCGACCACCCAGGTGACGGTGCGCCCGGGCTGGCCGACGACACGCAGGCTGGCGTAGGTCGCGATACCGACATCGGCGAAACGCAGAATCAGGGTCTGCCGGTCGGTCACGACCATGTCGGCCAGGCCGGATCGTCGGTGGTGATGGCGCGGCCATAGCGCTGCTTGGCCAGGGCGCGGTAGTGCCCGAGGATCGGCTCGGCGCCGGGATCCATCTGCAGCGGCGGCAGCGGACCCAGTCTGGTCAACGACGGCCCTCCACTGACGGACCCGGCGGCGACTGCGGCGAGCTCGAGGTCGGGCAGTTCGAACTCCGCGTCGACGAGCACGGCCTGGGCTCCGGCCCAGATCGGCGCTTCGGCCTCGTCTGCGGTATCGGTACTGAAACTACCTCGGGCGCTGTGGTATTCGATCAGCTCGGCGGTGAGTGCGGTGTTCTCCCATTCCCAGGACACCGCGAAGGCACCGGCCAGCATGGGCGCCGACACCCTGGTCGCCCACTGTGCGCGGGCGTTGGCGTCGACGATCGTGTAGCGCACCGAATCCACCGCGAGCGCCGCGGGCACCTTGAGTTCTGCGGCCTGCTCCAGCTTGGCCATCGCACGGACGAATCCGGGGCTACCGGTCTCGGCATTGGTGGTCCCCAGGGAGGCTTCATGTTTGGCCTCGACCTCGTCCCAGGTGTCCTCGGGATCACCGGCGCCGTCGAATCCCAGATCTCCCAGCGCGTCGGCCCGCCACACCGTGCCCAGCTGATCGTCGAGTCGGGCGTACTGCAGCCAGGTGCTGCGCGGCCATTCGTCGAGCAGGGTCCGGGCCTGGGCGATCAGCTCCACCGCTTCGCCGAAGCGGCCGAAGAAGATCGGGATCCAGCTGCGCTGCAACAGAATGCGATGAAGGTGGAGCGGTTTGCCGAGTTCGCGCCAGTGACGTTCGGCGTGTTCCCAGCACTGATCGGCCTCTTCCAGTGCCGCCGAGGCCAGCTTGGTGAAGCCGCGGTAGAACCAGCAGCGGGACACATCATGGGCGCGGGCATATTTGGCGATCACCGGGTAGGCCTGATCGATGAGTCGATCCACGCCGTTGTGGTCGCCGACGGACCAGCAGGCGATCGCACGTTCCAATTGCGTTCGGGCGGTGTCCAGCTCCCAGCCGTGCTTCTCTGCTCGCGCCCCGGCGCGCCGCAGCCAGGGTTCTGCTTCGTCGAGCCTGCCGGTCTGCACGCAGAATCCGCCGTAGCCGATCCCCGCGAGCACCAGCAGTCGATCGTCGTGGCTGCCGTCGGCTGCGGAGACGTCGATCACGTCGAGCACCTGTGCCCACAACGGGACCGCCAGGTGGTGCAGATCGTCGTCGGAGAGCGCGATCGCGCAGAGCAGCCGGGCGAAACCGACCAGATACCGGTGCTCTTCGGCCAGATCCGGCGGCCCGTCGGCAGCGATCAGCGCCGACACCGATGTCGCGGCCTCGTCGTGTTCGCCGCGGGCGGCGTGCAGGCCGGCTTGCAGGAAGTCGGCACGGCGGGTGTAACGCTGCATCATGTGCTGAATGTCGGGGTTGCGCTCCGGTAGGGCTGCGTAGGCCGCGATGCAGTCCCGGATGCGCCGAATACACTCGCCCACACCGTCGTAGGCGGTACGCACCAGATAGATCTCGCCGAGCTGGGCGAAAGCCTCCAAGGCCAGGTCGTCACGGTCGGCTTGCTCGATGGCCGGCAACAGTGACAGCAGCAGCTCCTTGGCACCCGGCTCGTCGGCGGCCCAGGCGAGCCGCCGGGCCCGCTCCAGGTCACCGGTGATCGACACCGCGTCATCATAGGACGGGCGAAGGCGGCGGACGCGTTTCCGCGCCCGCCGCCCGACGGTGTTCCCGTCGCCTGGCCCGCCCCGGGAGGCGCCGGTCAGCTGCAGTCGACCTTGATCTCGAACTGCTTGGTGATCATCCCCGCCATCGGGTTCTTCATGTCGGCACCGACAGCCTCACCGGTGATGGTGTAGGTACTGCCGTCGACCTTGACGTCGGCCGTTCCGCTGCTCGCGCCGGCCATCGAGGCGACGGCGAGGGCGTTACCGTCGACCACCAGTCCGATCGACTCGACCTTGGGAGCGGCATCGTCGGTCATCACGACGCCGAGGCCCTGCTGGCCACCGATGGCGGCGCTGGCCACGTTGATCTTGCCGCCGGCCTTGACGCAGGTCACCGACTTGAGGTCCAGGCCGGCCAGGTCCTGGCCCTCCACCTTGACCTCGGTGCTGCCGCCGCTGGCGACCTGCGCGGCGCTGCTGCCGTTGCCGGAACTCGACGCGG
Source organism: Mycobacterium sp. P4_H6 (assembly GCF_056400845.1). Classification (NCBI taxonomy): domain Bacteria; kingdom Bacillati; phylum Actinomycetota; class Actinomycetes; order Mycobacteriales; family Mycobacteriaceae; genus Mycobacterium; species Mycobacterium sp. P4_H6. The sequence continues at coordinate 16,689 of NZ_JBFUKN010000040.1, forward strand.
CGGGTTCGCCGGCCTTGTCATCCGAGCAACCCACCAGTACCGCCGCGGTGGCGAGCATCCCGATCCCGGCGGCCAGAACGCGATTCTTCGTCATGTCTATGTCCTTTTCATTCGCCGCCGCCCCTGTGGCGCCGTCGTGGGGCAAGTACATCCGCGCCGAATCGCTACCGATCCCAAACTTCTCCAGGAGGTACGGTGGCGTCATGCCCGATGACCAGCAGCCTTCTGCGGGTGACCCGATCGATGCCGAGGTCGTTCCGGCGGAGGACGTGCCCGCCACGCAGGCCCCGGTGGAACTCACTGCCGTCCCGGTCGATACCGGCTACACCGCTGCCGGCGTGCCGACCTTCGATTCGGTGCGCGAGAAGATCGAGAACCGCTTCGGCACCGCCATCGGTGCGGTGGAACTGGCCGAGGACACCCCCGAGGGCCGGTCGGTGGCCGAGCAGTACGAGGCGCGGCAGCAGGCAGCCGCCGAGCGGCTCAAGCAGATCCGCGAATCGATGAACCGCGACTAGTGCGTTCGTTCACCCTTGCCGAGAGGCGCGCCCGGTTGGCCCGGCGGCACTTTCTCGGCGATCAAGGAACCGATGCGGCGACGGTGACATCGGCATTGGTGGGTCTGCACGCCACCGATCCGGCCACCCCGTATCTGTCGCTGTGGGCCAGGATTCCGGGTTTCGACCGTGCCGATCTGGATGCCACGCTCTACCGGGAGCGGACGCTGGTCAAACATCTCGCGATGCGCCGCACGCTGTGGGTGGTGCGGGCCGACGGTATTTCGGCGGTGCAGGCAGCATCCAGTGACCGGGTGGCCGACAGCGAGAGCCGCAAGTTGATCGCCGACGTCGAGAAGGCCGGGGTGGCCACCGACGGCGCCGAGTGGTTGCGCACCGCATGCGCGGCGGTGCTGGCGTATCTGGAGGCCAACGGTCCAACCGGCGCGACCCAGCTGCGCACGGCGTTGCCGGAACTGGCGGGGACGTATGATCCGGCACCCGGGAAGCCTTGGGGCGGAGACACTCCCCTGTCGCCGCGGGTCATCACCGTGCTCGCCGTCCGGGGCCAGGTGGTCCGCGGACCGAACCAGGGCGGCTGGACATCATCGCGTCCGCTGTGGGTATCTGCCGCGTCCTGGCTCGAGACATCGGATGCCGCCGAGCCCGACGGCGCCAGCGCGGAGTTGGTGCGCATCTGGCTGCGCGCTTTCGGCCCCGCCACCGTCGCCGACATCAAGTGGTGGTTCGGCCATACCCTGACCTGGACCCGGCGTGCGCTGGCCGACATCGGTGCGGTCGAGGTGGACCTGCACGGCACGCCGGCGGTGGCGCTGCCCGATGACCTGGACCCGGAACCGGCTGCCGAGCCGTGGTGCGCGCTGCTGCCCGGTCTGGATGTCACGACCATGGGCTGGGTCGACCGCGACTGGTACCTGGAGGGGCTGCGCGATCAGGTGTTCGACAACCGCGGCAACGCCGGGCCCACGGCGTGGGCGGACGGCCGGGTGGTCGGTGGCTGGCGGCAATCCGGCGATGGACGGGTCGAACTGCAGATCGTCACCGATGTCAGCCGCAGGACCCAGAAGGCGTTGCAGCGCAAGGCCGATGAGCTGACCGAATGGCTCGGCGGAGCGGTGATCAAACCACGGTTCCCCTCGCCGCTGTCGAAGAGCTGATCGGGACTAACCCAGAGCCCGATAGATGAAACGGTCCATCTCGCCCTCGGGTAGATAGGGTTCCAGCCGCAAGGTCACGGTGCGCCCCACGAATCGCTCGTCGGAGTCGTCCAGCGCGCGCACCTGGGCTGCTGCCCGGTCGGTGACACAGAAGCCATCCGCCGAGATGGCGAGGTTGTCGAACGCCGCCTCGGTATCGGCGTAGCGGCCGGGGCCGCGATTGAGCCGCTCCAACAGTGCCAGCGACTCCAGTCCGCTGAGCGACAGGATGTCCTTGCCCTCGAGAACCAGCGGGCGCTGATTCGTTGCCGGCATGATCTCGACGAGGCGGTCGGCCCGGTAACCGAGGACGAGGCCCGGATTGCCACGCGTTTCGGTCACGCTGTCACCGGATGGGCCGCTTTCCGCATAGACGGCGATCAGGGCCTGTTTCTCTTCCTCGCTCATCGCGTCGCCGAACTTCTCYAGCGTGTCGCGGAGCAGGTCATCCGGAATCCGATCGTCGCCGCGACCTGTTACGGCTCCGTATGTACCGGACAGCGCGTCCACCTGCGCCGTAGACATGCCGAATTCCAGCTTTCCCAATCCTTTTCGCGGAAATACCGTCCAGTCGCCCGCTACCGCCACCACGATCCCCGTCTCGTACCACATGATCCGACTGGTGCCACTTTAGTGCCAAGCCACAGCTCTTGACCTCAACCAACGTTGCGGTTCTACCGTGGCGGCATGGAACTCGGCCGCTATGGATTCACCGTCGACCCCACATCTGCCCATGCCCGCGAGATCGAGGATCTCGGGTTTCGTACGCTGTGGGTCAACGGCGGCCAGATCGACCGTCTCGATGTCCTGACCGATCTGCTGGCCGCCACCGCGCGTGCGGTGATCGCGCCCGCCATCATCCCGCCTGACGTGTACGGCACCGACGCGGTGATCGCGCTGTACCGCCGCGCCGAGGTGACGGCACCGGGCCGGCTGATGATCGGACTGGGCTCATCGCAACACAAACCGCTGGCAGCACTGTCCGAGTACCTGGACGATCTGGATCCGATACCCCGAAACCGGCGCCTGCTGGCGGCATTCGGCCCGCGCACACTGGCCGTCGCCCGGGATCGTTTCGCCGGCGCCATGCCGGGGATGATCACTCCGGACTACACCATGCGGGCGCGGCAGCGGCTCGGCGACGGCGCGCAGTTGATCGTCGGCCTGTACGCGGTCCTCGACACCGATCCCGACACGGCCAGGGAGACGGCCCGCACACCCCTGCGGTTTCTGATGGGCATGCGTAGTTACGCCGATTCGGCACGCCGACAAGGCTTTACCGAACGTGATATCGAGACGCTCAGCGATGCCCTGGTGGACAGGGTGATCGCCCGGGGCAGTGCCTCCGACATCGCGGCCCGCGCCCGGCAGCACCTGGCGGCCGGCGCCGACCACGTCTATTTCAGCGTGCTGTCCGACGGGGCCCAGCCGAGCGGGCTGGCAGCCGCCCGGCTGCTGTCCTCAGCGGTAGGGATCAGGCACTGACCTTGGCGCGGCGCCGACGTGTTTTCGGTGCCGGCACGACCTCTTCGGTCGCCCCATCCAGCATGTCGACGAGGAATTGCCCGGTGTAACTCTCCGGCGTCGCCGCGACATCCTCGGGAGTGCCTTGCGCCACCACCGTGCCACCGCCGGCACCGCCTTCGGGGCCCATGTCCACGATCCAGTCCGAGGTCTTGATGACGTCGAGGTTGTGCTCGATGACGATCACCGTGTTGCCCTTGTCGACAAGGCCGTTGATGACCTTGAGCAGCTTGCGGATGTCCTCGAAATGCAGGCCGGTGGTCGGCTCGTCCAGGATGTAGACGGTGCGGCCGGTGGAGCGCTTCTGCAATTCGGCGGCCAGCTTCACCCGCTGCGCCTCACCACCGGACAGCGTCGGGGCGGGCTGTCCCAGCCGGACGTAACCGAGCCCGACGTCGACCAGCGTCTTGAGGTAGCGGTGGATCGAGGTGATCGGCTCGAAGAACTCGGTGGCCTCCTCGATCGGCATGTCCAGCACCTCGGAGATGGTCTTGCCCTTGTAGTGCACTTCGAGGGTCTCCCGGTTGTACCGGGCGCCGTGGCACACCTCGCAGGGCACGTACACGTCCGGCAGGAAGTTCATCTCGATCTTCAGCGTGCCGTCACCGGAACAGGCCTCGCAGCGACCGCCCTTGACGTTGAACGAGAATCGGCCCGGCTGGTAGCCGCGCACCTTCGCCTCGGTGGTGGCGGCGAACAGGGTGCGGATCTTGTCGAACACCCCGGTGTAGGTGGCCGGGTTGGACCGCGGGGTCCGCCCGATCGGCGACTGGTCGACGCGCACCAGCTTGTCGAGCTGATCGATGCCGTTGATGCGGGTGTGCCGCCCCGGCACCTGCCGGGCGCCGTTGAGCTTGTTGGCCAGCACGGTCGCCAGGATGTCGTTGACCAGCGTCGACTTGCCCGAGCCGGACACCCCGGTGACCGAGGTGAGCACCCCGAGCGGGAAGGTCACGTCGACCTCCCTGAGGTTGTGCTCCCGCGCTCCGACGACGGTGAGCTGGCGCTTGCGGTCCACCGGTCGGCGGATCGCGGGAACCTCGATGCTCTCCTTGCCGGAAAGGTAAGCGCCGGTGAGGGATTCCGGGTTCTTCAGCAGGTCCTTATAGGTTCCGCTGTGCACGATGCGCCCGCCGTGTTCGCCGGCGTACGGGCCGATGTCGACCACCCAGTCGGCGTGCGCGATGGTGTCCAGATCGTGTTCCACCACGATGAGCGTGTTGCCCAGATTGCGCAGCCGCACCAGCGTCTCGATGAGCTTGCGGTTGTCGCGCTGATGCAGGCCGATCGACGGCTCGTCGAGCACGTAGAGCACCCCGACCAGGCCGGAGCCGATCTGGGTGGCCAGCCGGATCCGTTGCGCCTCACCACCGGACAGCGTCGCCGCCGCCCGCGACAGCGACAGGTATTCCAGACCGACGTCGAGCAGGAAGCCCAGCCGGGACTGGATCTCCTTGAGCACCTGACCGGCGATGGCCTGCTCGCGGGTACCCAGGGTGAGGGCGTTGAGGAACTCGGCGCAGTCGGCGATGGACAGCTCGGCGACCTCGGCGATCGACTTGGCGCCGTGCGTGCCTGCGGCCAGCGTCACCGCGAGGATCTCGGGCTTGAGCCGGGTCCCGGAGCATTCGGGGCACGGGATGTCCCGCATGAAGCCCTCGTAGCGTTCCTTCATCTGCTCGGAGTCGGTCTGCTCCATGCGGCGCTGCAGGAACGCCAGCACGCCCTCGAAGTCCGCGTAGTAGGACCGGGTGCGTCCATAGCGGTTCTTGTAGCGCACGTGCACCTGATGGTCGGAGCCCTCCAGGATGGCCTTGCGCGCCTTGGCGGGCAGTTTCTTCCACGGGGTGTTGACATCGAAGCCGAGCTCGTCGCCCAGGCCCGACATCATCCGGGTGAAGTACTCGGCGGTGTGACCCATCGACCACGGGGCGACGGCACCCTCGGCGAGTGTCATCTCCGGGTCGGGGACCACCAGGTCGGGGTCGACCTCCTTCTTGATGCCCAGGCCGGTGCATTCGGGGCAGGCGCCGTAGGGCGAGTTGAAGGAGAACGACCGCGGTTCGAGATCGTCGACGGCCAGCGGGTGCCCGTTCGGGCAGGCCAGCTTCTCCGAGAAACGCTGTTCGCGGTGCGGGTGGCCCTCCTCGCGGTCGACGAATTCGAGCACGAGGATGCCGTCGGCCAGCCCCAGCGCGGTCTCCACCGAGTCGGTGAGGCGCTGCTTGCTGCTCGCCTTGACGGTGAGGCGGTCGACGACCACCTCGATATCGTGTTTCTCCTGCTTCTTGAGCTTCGGCGGGTCGGTCAGCGGGTAGACCACGCCGTCGACGCGCACCCGGCTGTAACCCTGCGAGTTGAGCTTGTCGAAGAGGTCGACGAACTCACCCTTACGGGTGCGCACCACCGGGGCCAGCACCTGGAACTTGGCGCCCTCCTCCATGGCCAGCACCTGGTCGACGATCTGCTGCGGGGTCTGCCGGGCGATGCGCTCCCCACAGACCGGGCAGTGCGGGGTACCGGCGCGGGCATAGAGCAGACGCAGGTAGTCGTAGACCTCGGTGATGGTGCCGACGGTGGAGCGCGGGTTGCGGTTGGTGGACTTCTGGTCGATCGACACCGCCGGGGACAGGCCCTCGATGAAGTCGACGTCGGGCTTGTCCATCTGCCCAAGGAACTGGCGCGCATACGCCGACAGCGATTCGACGTAGCGGCGCTGGCCCTCGGCGAAGATCGTGTCGAAGGCCAGCGAGGACTTCCCCGAGCCGGACAGGCCGGTGAACACGATCAAGGCGTCGCGCGGCAGATCAAGGTCAACTCCGCGCAGGTTGTGCTCGCGCGCACCCTTGACGATCAGACGGTCAGACACACTTCCCCTTTTCAGTCCTGCCCAAGGCACAAGAACTCACGGCCAATGCTAGGTGCACCCACCGACAAGCCGGAGTCGAGCCGGATAGCGTGGGACGAATGACAGCCCTCGTCGAGAACTACACCGGCCATGTCGAGCCCGGTACCGCGGCACGGCGCACCCTGCCCGCAGCGACCATCGTCAAAGCTTCGGTCGGCCCGATGGACAACAACGCTTACCTCATCTCGTGTTCCTCGACCGGAAAAACCCTGCTCATCGACGCCGCCAATGACGCCGACCAGCTCGTCGAGCTGATCAGGGAACACGCCCCCGACATCGCGCTCATCGTGACCAGCCACCAGCACTACGACCACTGGCAGGCCCTACAGGCCGTGACCGAGGCCACCGGCGCCCCGACCGCGGCGCATGCGCTGGACGCCGAACCGCTGCCCGTCACCCCGGACCGCATCCTCGCCGACGGCGACACCGTCACCGTCGGCGAACTCACGTTCGACGTCATTCACCTCCAAGGTCATACCGAGGGCTCGGTCGCTCTCGCCCTCAAGGGCGCCGACGGTGAGGTCACCCATCTGTTCACCGGGGATTGCCTGTTCCCCGGCGGGGTCGGCAAGACCTGGAAGGACGGTGACTTCGACCGGCTGCTCGGCGACGTGTCGAGCAAGGTGTTCGACGTATACCCGGATTCCACCGTGATCTACCCCGGCCATGGCGACGACACCACCCTGGGCGCCGAACGACCGCACCTGGCCGAGTGGAAACAACGCGGATGGTGAGACCCGCGCCCGACAAACCCGGCCCCGGCCAGGAGTCTGTCTGGGACTACCCGCGCCCGCCGCGACTCGAGGAGTTCCGCGGCTCGATCACCATCGACCTCGGCGGCGAACGGATCGCGTCGACGGACCGTGGCTGGCGGGTGCTGGAAACCAGCCATCCGCCCACGTACTACCTGCCGCGGGCGGCCTTCCTTCCCGGCGCGCTGCGGGCCGCCCCCGGCTCGTCGTGGTGTGAATGGAAGGGTCAGGCCGCCTACTTCGACCTGGTCGCCGGGGACACCGTGGCGCCACGGGCGGCGTGGACGTACCTGTCACCGACCGCCGGGTTCGCGCCGCTGACCGGGGCTCTCGCGGTGATGGCCGCCGCGGTTGATCGCTGCACGGTCAACGGCGAAGACGTCCTTCCCCAGCCGGGTGGTTTTTATGGCGGCTGGATCACCAGCTGGGTCACCGGGCCGTTCAAGGGCATTCCCGGATCGATGGGCTGGTGAGCGTCAGAGCTTCGCGATGACCTGCTCACCGAACTGGGCGATGACGTCGGTCGCGTGCGCCAGGCTGTCGCCGGGCACCTGGACCTGAATCCAGGTCACCCCCAGATCGGCGAGCTGCTGAACACCGCCCAGATACGCGGAGGCGTCGAAGGACTCGGTACCGGGCACCCCACCGACGGCGTTGCTGAAGGTGATGTCCACCGTCGCCGGGTCCCGGCCCGCCCCGTCGAGGCGCCGGCGCAGATCCTCGATTCCCGCGGTCAGGGTCTCCAGCGAATCCATCGGGTCGGTCCGCGCGGTCTGGGCCAGCACGCCGGCCGCCGGGAACGGACACCAGCCGTCACCGTATTCGGCGACGCGGCGACGTGCCGCGGCGGTGTTGCCGCCGATCCAGATCGGCGGCGGCGAGGTGGGCCGGGGGTGCGCGGTGATGCCTGCGGCGGTGAAATGCCTGCCCTCGAAGCTGATGTCATCTGCGCTCCAGACCGCCCTGATGACCTGCAGCGCCTCTTCGACCAATGCGCCGCGTTCGTCGAAATCAACACCGAGCGAAGCAAATTCGCGCTTGAGATAGCCCACTCCGACGGCGAGGGTGAATCGGCCGCCCGAGAGCAGATCCAGCGTCGCACCGGCCTTGGCGACGACGAACGGGTTCCGGTAGGGCAGTACCACCACGTTCGGGATGAGCCGCAGCGTGGTGGTGTGCGCCGCAGCGAATCCCATGGCCACGAAGGGATCCAGGGCGTCGTGTCCGCCGGCGTCCAGCCATCGCTGGGTCGGCGCGGGATGATCGGTGAAACCGAACCCACCGAACCCCGCGGCTTCGGCGGCTGCGGCCACCGCCGCCACACCGGCGCCGTTGACCAGTTCCGGGTTGTAGGGATGGCTGTGCATCGGATGGGTGAACGCGAACTTCATCGAACTCCTTTCGGCGGAGCGTAAATCGGCCGCTGCAGGCCGAGAGCGTGCTGCGCGATCATGTTGCGGAAGACTTCCAGGGTTCCGCCGTAGATACCGGTCGGGCCGGCCAGCCTGAAGATGTGCTCGGCTCCCCCGTTGTCGGCGGCCCCCGGGGTGTCGACCGGCAACGTACCCGCGGGGCCGAGCAGGTCCATCAGATCGGGCGCGATGTCACGCATGGTCTGTGCGATGGCGACCCGGCCGTACATGTCGGATGCACTCATGGCCGCCTCCAGGCGCGCCACCGCACGGCCCAACCGGTGATCGGGCGCGACGATGCGGGCAACACCGTCGACGGCATCGGCGGTCAACAGGATGTGCTCGGTCATGGTGGCGATCTTCTGCAGGCCGCCGGCCTCGCGCTCGATGGTGCCGTGTTCGGCGTTGAGCGCCTCGCGCAGCACCGACCAGCCTCCGTTCACTTCCCCGATGCGGTACTCGTCGTCGACCCGCACGTCGGTGTAGAAGGTGATGTTGGTGCGGTCACCGTCGACCGTGCGGATGGGCTGGATCTCCACGCCGGGCGCATCCATGGGCACCAGGAACATGGTGAGGCTCTGATGTTTCGGCGCGGCCGGGTCGGTGTTGGTGATCAGGAAGACGTACTGGGCGTTCTGGGCATTCGAGGTGAACATCTTGGAGCCATTGACAATCCACGCTGATCCATCCGCTTCTCGCGTCGCACGTGTCTTGCAGGTTGCCACGTCCGAGCCGCCATCGGGCTCGGTGTAGCCCAGACAGAGCCGCAGCTCGCCGGAGAGCACTCCGGGCAGTATCCGGGCCACCAGTTCTGGCGCACCGAAGGCCTGCACCGACTTCGCGACCATCGCCGTTGTGCCCCAATGGAACCACGGGGTGCGGGCGCGGCCGATCTCCAGTTCCCAGATGCGCCGGCGCACGGCGCTGAAGCCACCGTCGACCTCGGACCGGTAATCGGCGGCCAGATAGCCTGCCGCCCCGAGCGCCAGATGCACTGTCTCGTCGAAGTTCTCGCCGGTCTCCCGGTCTCGGCGCCGCACCTCCTCGGTGACGACCCCGGCAAGGAAGCCGCGCAACTCCTGCCGGAATGCGTCATCCTCGGCTGACAGCTCGACCCGGGAGAAGTCCACCCGACCACCGTGACACTTGAGMGCCTATTTGTAAAGATCAACCCGCACGCGCCAAAAACCGAGGCCCGGCGCCACCGGTGAGGGTGACGCCGGGCCTCGGCGGGTGAGTCTGACGAAGGTCAGGACGTGTGCACGATGAGCACGTCGATCTTCGATCGGCGGGCCACATTGGCGGGCACCGACCCGAGCAGGCGGCCCGCGATGGTGCTCAGACCGACGTTGCCGACCACCAGCAGGTCGGCCTTCTCGGCCTCGGCGAGCTCGACGAGCGCGTCGACGGGGGCGCCGACGACAGCCTTTTCCACCACTTCGGTGGCACCGGCGGCCTTCGCCCGATCGGTCGCCTCGCGCAGGATCGCGTAGATCGGTGCGTTGCCGGTCGCCTTGTAGCCCTCATCCTTGAGGACATCGGCTGCGTGATGATCCTCGCTCTGCGGGAAGTAGGCGGTCGCGATGACTACGCGCGCACCCGACCCTCCGGCAATCTCCCCGGCCCGGTCCACCGCACGCAGCGACGAATCAGATCCGTCCGTGCCGACCACCACGGTCCGATAGGCGCTCATTCATGCCCTCCCAGTGTCGATTGCTAAGCCACCCGAGACATTAACGCGTTGCTGGACGGCCATGGGGTCGATTCACCACACGCGGCGCGTCCGGCGCTGTCTCGTCGGCGCTGTTCGACTGTTGATGCTAGACCGAAAGTGCGCACCCGCGGGCGATCAGTGAGCAACGTGACGGTCCCGTCGCCGGTGTTTGCGGGCCGCACGCGGGCCTGGGAGTGAGCCGGGTCAACCCGATACGGATGACGCGACGGATGTCACTTATGTTGTGAGGTATCGGTACTTACGCGATCACCGGATCGGCTTCCGGCATGGGATCACAGGCGGCTCGTCAGCTCACCGCGCGGGGTCATCGGGTCATCGGCGTCGATCTCAGGGATGCCGACATCATCGCAGACCTCTCCGAACCCGCAGGGCGACGTGCCGCGGCAGACGAGGTGCTCGCGGCGGCAGGTGGCGTGCTCGACGGGGCCGTGCTCGCGGCAGGCCTGGGTCCCGGGTCCGGCGCCGATCGCAATCGGCTGATCGCGCAGGTGAACTTCCTCGGCGTCGTCGAGCCCCTCATGGCGTGGCGTCCGGCGCTGGCCGCGGCGAACCGGGCGAAAGTGGTCGTGATCGCCAGCAACTCCACCACCACGGTGCCGATGGTGCCTCGCCGCACCATCAACGCCCTGCTCGCGCACGACCCGGACATGGCGGTCCGCAGCCTTCGCCTACTCGGCGGACGCGGTTCGGCGCTGATGTACGCGGCTTCCAAGATCGCGGTCAGCCGGTGGGTGCGCCGAAATGCGGTGACGCCGCCATGGGCGGGCGCCGGGATCCGGCTGAACGCGCTCGCACCGGGCGCCATCATGACGCCACTGCTGGAAGCTCAGCTCGCCGAACCCATGGAGGGCAAGGCCGTGCGCAGGTTCCCGATTCCCGTCGGCGGGTTCGGTGCAGCCGACCAGCTGGCGGACTGGATCACGTTCATGTTGTCGGACTCCGCCGACTTTCTCTGCGGCAGCGTCATTTTCGTCGATGGCGGGACGGATGCGTTCTTCCGCACCGACGATTGGCCGCGCGGGGTACCGGCACGCGTGCTCCCGCGCTACCTGTGGCGCTTCGCCCGGGGCACGCCGGAGGCCTGACCGCAGCGGACGGTGGCCGGGCCGCAGTACCGGCACCGAAAGATGTTGCCTCCGCTGTTGTTCAGGCCGGCTTCGGTTTCACCTTGTCGGCCGGCACCGGACGCACCAGCAGTTGGAACTCGATATCGGTGTCCGCTGCCCGCCGCACGTCCTCGGCGCAGTGCCGTGCCAGCCGGCGAACCTGCGCGGGTGTCGTGGTCGGCGGCACATCTGTCGTGATACGTACTGTCGGCCGCCCATTCGCCGTCCGGGTCGCGGCCTTGGCCGACTGCACCGCAGGGTGCCGGGCGAGATCCTCGGCCGCGGCATCGGCGACGCGCGCCAGATCCACCGCGCCGACGTGCTCGGTCTCCATCGCTCGCACCGACCGTGGCCGGAAGTGCATGAGCGACAACCATGCACCGATGAGTACGGCGACCGCGCCGCCGGTGCCCAGCGCGAGGGACCACCACGGCCATTCGGCGGCCCGCCCCACCGCCGACACGTCGATCCGGGCCGCGACCTCGCGTGCGAATGTCACATCGAGGCCGTAGCCGATCACCACCGCCGATCCGGCCAGCAGAATCAGAGCGAACATTGCGGTGATGACCCGGTCTGTCGCCCGCATCCAAGGTGTCATCGAGCTTCTCCTGCGCTGTCGAGGTGAACGGTCTCGCCGTCGGGGAACGCCCAGTCGCGGGCCTTGCTCCGCGGTACCCAGATGTGGTCACCGACGGAGACGTGCGTACGGCGCCGTGGTGTCACCGAGGCGACGAGCAGCACCAACCCCACCACCGCGGCGGCCACCGCGAGCGGCCAGACCCACCATTGCCACTGCAGACCCGCGGCCCACCGGAGCGCCGGAGCGATCCACGGATCGGCGGAGGTGAGCGCTTCCCGGATCGCCACCGCACCCGCGGCGATGAGTCCGACAGCGATCAGCACCCCGCTGTAGGTGGCGGTGGCGGCGCGGCGGGGCGCGAACCGGCGGTGCCGGACCTCGATCGGGCCGGCGCCCGGATCGTCGTCGTACGCGTCGGCGACCTGGGCCGGCGTGCGATCGGATTCGACGCGGGTGACGGTGACCTCGACACGGTCGGGGTGCTCGGCCAGGGTGGCCGCGAGCTCGCCGGCCACCGCCGCGCGCACCGCGTCCAGCACCGCGGCCCCTTCGACCGGCCAGGCGGCGGCTATCTGGACGTCGACGGTCCCGGCTCCCCGGTCGCCGCCGAGGGTGACGGCGGGCAGTGTGCGCCCGGGAACCATGGTGCGCCGGGCCAGCACCCCGGGCACCGAGAGTGCGGCGCGCTCGATGAGCTGCCGTCGGACGCGGTCGTCGATGACGGTGCGCCCGCGTGCGGCCGGCAGCGGCGCCACCACATCGCTGGTCACGTCAGCGCCCGGACCGACGGCCGAGGGCGGTCAGGTCGACCGTTCCATCGAGGTGCGCACCTACCGCCGCACCTGCGGCACCCAGGACGAGTGCCAGCAGGAATCCGATCAGTCCGCCGGTGACGGCGGCGATGGCCAGCAGTAACCCGGCGAAAACTCCTGGTAGCAGAAACTTTCCGGTCATTGCTTCTCCTATGTGTTGATCGTGGGTGAGGTTGATGGGGGTGCCGCGACATCTCCGACGACGACATCGACGGGCACTCCGGCGGCGGTGCTGGCGGCGTCCCGTACCCGCTCCGCGGTTTCCAGCAGGGCGGATCTGAGTTCGAGGATCACGTGCACCTTGCCGCTCGTGCCGTCCAGTCGGACTCCTCCGACGATGCGTCCCGGCAGGTACGTGGCGGGCACGCCCGGTCCGGAATGCAGACCGATCACGCCGTCCACGGCAGATACCGCCGCGATGACGCGATCGATCCGCTCACCCGGTGTCACTGGACCCGGGGCTGCGCATCGGCCGTGATCGCCGCGCCATCCTCGTCTTCGGCGAAATGCACGTCGTGGACGGTGATGTTCACCTCGGTCACTTCGAGGCCGGTCATGTTCTCGACCGCGGAGATGACGTTGTTGCGGATGCCTTCGGCCAGATCGTGGATGGCCACGCCGTACTCGGCGACGATGCCGATGTCGACGGCGGCCTGCCGCTCGCCCACCTCGACGCTGACACCCTGGGTCAGACTGGTGCTTCCCGGCAAAGTCTCGCGAAGTTTCCCGACGACCCGCGCAGCCTGCCCACCGAGATCGTGCACACCGTCCACCTCACGGGTGGCGATGCCCGCGATCTTGGACACCACCACGTCGGCAATGGTCGTCACGCCGTGGTCGGATACGAGCTTCTCCAGTTCCTTGCCTGCGGTATCTGACTGCACGGCGGAGCTGACCTCACGGGACTGGGTTGCGGCGGTCATCAGCGTCTCCTTCAATCGTTTTCCAGCTCGGATGCGTTCATCCGGCTCATAGGGTTAGACGCCGCCGGGAGCGCGATGCGCACGCCCACGAGACGTAAAACACATCTGGTTTGGAATCTTCGTTTTGTGGACAACATGCCGGAGTGCTGGACTCGCTGCCCGATGAGACGCTTGCCCGACGCGCTCAACGTGGCGATTCCGCTGCGTTCGATGTGCTGGTCGTTCGGCACGCGCCTGCATTGCTGAAATTTGTCAGGCAAACCTATCCCGAGTCGAGTGACTGCGACGACATCGTCCAGGAGACCTTCATAGCGGCATGGAAGGCATTACCGACGTTCGCGTTCCGGTCGAAGTTTCGTACCTGGCTGTACTCGCTGGCGTCACGCAAGACGATCGACGCCCTGCGGCGGAGGCGACCCCAGAACGATCTGGACTCGGCGCCGGAGAGCGTCGATTCCCGGCCGGGTCCCGGCCAACAGGCCGAGCACGCCGCCTTCCTGTCGGCGCTGCACCGCGAGCTCGCCGGATTGCCGTATCCGGCCCGCGCCGCGTGGTGGTTACGTGAGGTGTACGACCTGCCGCTGGCCGAGATCGCCACGGTGCTGCACACGACGGAGGGGTCGGTGCGAGGTCTGTTGCAGCGCACCCGAAAACGCCTGGCCACAACCCTCGAGGAGTTTCGTCCATGAGAACCGCCCGGCTGTACACCAGCAGCCACGTGCGTAAGACTGGAGGACACATGAGCACGGCAGCCGAGGACGACTACGAAGCCACCGCCGAGTCGGCGGCGTGGATCGCCGATGCCACCCGGCGTTTCGCCGGACTTGCCGAGGCGGATGCCGACGCCGACCCGCGTTGGGCCGAAACAGGTTCCGCACTGAGCCGGCTGCGCGCCGGTATCGCGCAACGCATTTCGGCGCTGCCACGGCAGGGCAAGTTGATCCGCACTTCGCGACCGGGCATCAGCGTCAGCCACATCGCACTGGCCAAGCTGCTGACGTCGGCACTGGCCGAGCCGGCGGCGTCGGTGGCGGCCGCTGTCGCCGACGTGCAGCTGACGGTCACCGACCGCACACTGTCGGCGGTCCACATCCACCTCATCGGTATCGGCGCCGACGAGCGCGACCGGACCTATCTGCAGGACGGGGACGCGCTGCGCGCGGACGCCGCGCTCGTGCTGCGCGAGGCCATCGGCGACAGTTCCGCCGAGATCACGGCCATCTGGGACGACCTCGTGGTGGTCGGCCCGTAGGCCTGATTGCTGGAGCGAGTGACGGGATTCGAACCCGTGTAAACGGCTTTGCAGGCCGGTGCCTAGCCACTCAGCCACACCCGCAGCACCTGACAATCTGCCACCGGCGTACCTGCGGGTACAGCCTTGCAATCGCGCTGATTGCTATTCGTCGAACTGCTCAGTTCGCGCCCGCCGCGATCGCCTGGTTCACCTCATCGACCCGGACCGCCATCTCGGCATGCGCCTTCTCCAACGCGTCGGCCTGATCCTCGTCGGCCTTCATCAGTGCATCGATGTCGAAGGTGGCCATGTCGAGCACCCCCATGTCCGCGAATGCCTTCTGCACCTTGTCGCCCCAGAGACCGATGTCCTTCACGATCGGCACGATTCGGCTGAACAGGTGCGAGCGGAACTGGATCATCAGCGGCGAATGCTCGACCCATTCGGAACATTCCTTGACATCGAGTCCCAGCGTTTCGAACACCTCCTCGCCGCGGAACCTATCGCGCATCAGATAGCACGCCTGCACCACGAACTCCTCGCGCTCCTCACGTTCGGCGGTGGTGAGCGCGGCGTAGTAGTCCTTCAGCGAGATTCGGCCGAAGGCCACGTGCCGGGCTTCGTCCTGCATGACATAGGCCAGTAACTGTTTGGCCAGCGACGACGGCGGCGTCAGATCACGCAGCACCCCGAAAGCGGCCAGCGCGAGCCCTTCGATGAGGACCTGCATGCCCAGATACGGCATGTCCCAACGGGAGTCGCGCAGAGTGTCCCCGAGCAGTGCGGTCAGGTTGGTATTGACCGGATAGACCATTCCGACCTTGTCCTGCAGGAACTTTGCGAACGTTTCGACATGGCGGGCCTCGTCCATGGTCTGGGTGGCCGCGTAGAACTTGGCGTCCATGTCCGGCACCACCTCGACGATCTTGGCCGCGCACACCATGGCCCCCTGCTCGCCGTGCAGGAACTGCGAGAATTGCCAGGACTGGGAGTGCCTGCGGAACTCGGCGCGGCGGGCGTCATCGGCGGCGTCCCACATCGGGCTGCCGAACAGCGGGTGGAACTCATCGGGCAGCCCGATCGGGTTCAGCGGATCGACGTCCTGACTCCAGTCGATCCGCGACTGGGCATCCCACTGCTTCTCCTTGCCCTTCTGATACAGGGAAAGCAGCCGGGCACGTCCGTCGTCGTACTCCCACGTGAAGCGTGCATCGCCGACGCTGGGCACCTGCCACGAGAACGGCTCAGGGATGTGGGTGTATTTATCTCGGGTCGACATCTGCCACGCCMTCCTGACGCCACGCGATCGTGATGTGTATCACAGTGCGCTCGGGAGGTCCGGTCGTCAAGCCTGACGCGACCGTCGGCCCGGTGGGGTGGTCTCGGCAGCTGCCGAGACCCCCACCAGTGCTGATATCGGCGTGGGGCGTCAGCCCGACGCGCCGGCGCGTCCACGCGACGCCGTCGGCGCCTGCGCGCCGCTGCGTGCCTCCCGCTGCTTGGGCGCACCGCTGCTCACACCGGTCTTCGGCGCCGTACGGCCCACCTTCAGGCCGGCGCCCTTCCACTCGCCATCCGCGGACTTCGATGCAGAATCATCGCTCAGCTTCGGCGCCGACCCCTCGAAGGCCCCGGCTGAGTCCACGGACGTGTCCGTCCCTGCATCGGTGGTGATCGGTTCGGTGACGGCGGGGGTCTCGGCCACCGGTTCCTGAACCACCGGTTCTTCCGTGACGGGCTCCTCGACGACGGGCTCCTCGGCGACGGGCTCCTCGGCGACGGGCTCTTCCGTCACCGGCACCTCGGTGACAGGCTCCTCCGTGACGGGCTCCTCGGCGACGACCTCCTCGGCCAGCGGCACCTCGGTTTCGGCGACGGGCACCTCCTCGGTCACCACCTGTTCGACAGCGACAACGTCCTCGGCGACCGCGACCTCTTCCACCGCCGCCTCGGCAGCAGGAGTTTCGGAGTCCGCCTGGGCCTGTTCAAGATCATCAGCGGTCACCACATTCCCGTCGGTGGTTGCCGACGCGGACCGCAGCGAAGCACCCACCAGACCGGCGGGCGCGGCCGATCCACCCACGAGCCCGGACAGCCCGTTCAAGATCGATGTGATCAGGTTCGATACCGCCGATACGACCCCAGCAACCAGATTCGGCACAAAACTCAGCACCTGTGTGATGACCTGTTGCAGGAACTGAACCAGCCCCGCCAGCGGGTTGGACGGGTTCGTCGGTGAGCAACCGTCGAGGCAGTCGATCAGCTTCTTGAATTCCTCGAATGCCTGTGCACTGCCTTTGAAATTCCCATCCGCATCGAATATGCCGAAGAATCGATCGTCACCGATTGCATTCAAATCGTCTTTGATGGAGTAAAGGAAAATGGGTCCGGCACCGGAGAACGATTGCCATGCGTTGATCAGATCGGTCAGGAACGCGCGCTGCGTCTCGGCCGGCACGACACTCGTGGGCAGCCCGTACTCGGTGATCCAGATCTTGAGTTGTTCCTCACCCGGGGCGAGGTGCTGATCCATCAGCTCGCGGATCTTCGTGACCTGGAACAGCGGCATCAATTCGCGCCAGTCGAGGTCGTCCTGCTCAGAGAAGGGCGTCGCGAAGTTGTACGGATGGAATGACAGCGCATCGAAGAACCCGTCGGCGCCTGCGTCATACATCGCCTGCACGAAATCGACCGGGTTCATTGTGATGTCGCCCCAGGTGAGGCCGGCGCCCACCACACCGCCGATGACCGTGATGTTCGGGTCGACCAGTTTCAGTGCGGTGTAGGTCGCCTTCAGCAGATTGGTGTAGGCCACCGGATCAACGGGATTGAAGAAGAACGATGCGTTCGGCTCGTTCCACACTTCATAAGAGGTGATTGCGCTGCCGTACCGCTGTGCGACGGCCGTGGCGAAATCGGCGTAGTCCTGCACATTGTCGGGATGACCGACTCCCGTGTCGCCCGACGTGGCCCAGTCCGGCGACCACTGGAGAACTCCGAGAATGCCCAATCCCCGGCTCTCGACTTCCTGGACGATCTGGTCGAGTTTCGCCCAGTCCAGATCCTGTTGCCAATCGACCGGACCGCCCAGCGGGTCCTGGGTCTGGATGAACATCCACGGGACCAGGAGTCGGACATTGCCCACGCCGAGCGACTCGATCAGGTCGAGGCGGTGCTTGACCTCGTCGAGACTGTCGGTGAAATAGATGTTCGAGTCGGCGATGCCGATCGTGGTGGGAGATTCGTCGATCGCTGCCACGTTCATCACGTCGTACGAGACGACGTGTTTCACCTCAGGCATCACGAAATGGCTACCGGTGGCCGCGACCAGCGCTGCGGCGGTCACACCGATTACCGCCCTGTTCGCGATACCCCGCACCGACAGTGGGACGCATCTCCACATATTGATCACCCAATTCTCGCGCTGTGACACCGGACAATGTCAGGGCTGACACTGCTAGGAAATTAGCGCTTGCGGCGGATATTTGCGTAACTTACCTGCCGGTAAGATAACCATTCTCAGAATGGTCGCGCAAATCGAATTCGAGGCAAACAATTTACCGACCCGTAATATCGGAAAATGCTCCCGGAATTGCAGTTGTAGCAAACACGTGAAGGCAGGGCGAGCGCGCGCCGGCGACTTCCCCGCCAGCCCCTGCCACCGCAACAGTCCAGCTAGCGCTCATTGCTCTCGTGCGCAACACCGGTTGACCCGAATCCCAGCAGCCCAGGCCAGCTCATTGCTTTGACCCTCCAGCAAATTCTGCGCGGGTCCGCCGATCAACGGACAGCCGTCTCGCTATCCGCGGCAGACAACAGGTGTCAACTGAGAGGTTCGACGACCTCCACGAGGCGTCGTCCTGAAATGTGGGAAAGTTCGCTGGGCCGCTACTGGTGCGGCATCCCCGCGGCGATCCCGCCCTGCGGCCACCCCGACGGCGAGTCCTCCCACGGCTCCTGGCGGCCATAGGGCGTCAGGTCCAGGAACGGGTAACCGACCGCCGTGTGGTCGAGACCCCGTGCATAGGTGGAATAGGTGTGAAAGACCTCGTCTCCGCGGCGCAGGAACACGCTCGCGCCGGGCCAGTCACCGCGTAGGTCGAACTCGGTCCAGCCGTCCCGGCGCAATTCGTCGTGCGATTTGTAGTTGTACTGCACCTCAGCACGTTCCGGATCCAGCGTGACGTGGAAGTCATAGCTGAAATCACCATCACAGGTCGAGTACCACGGAAATGTCCAACCGTGCGCATCCCGGTAACGCACGATGCTGGCGTATGGGGCGCGCGAAATACACACGAAGGTGACGTCTTTCGCGTTCAGCAGAGTCCGGTCGGATGCGGTGAAGGTCAGATCGGCGGCAGCGGTGCAGCTGGGGCACCCCTGGTCGATCTCATCGAGCCACATGAAGTGATGGACGTAGAGCTGCCGACGGCCCTCGAAGAGATCGATGAGCCGGGCCGGGCCGCCCGCGCCCTCGAAGACGTAGTCCTTGTCCACCCTGACCATCGGAAGTCGCCGGCGCTCTGCGTTGACGGCGTCACGCAGATGGGTGGCCGCCCGTTCGGCGGCCAGTAACTCCAGGCGCGCCTGCAACCAGTGCTCTCGGGATACGACGTCGGGATATCCGGCGCTCGGCGACATTGATGCTCCTCAGGGAAGTCGTAGGGACCCTGATGTGCAGACCGCGGGTGGCCCCCAGACTCATCGCGGGCTTCGACCGCCCGCACGCCACGAGGCGATGACGCCGATCACCGCCAGTGCCGCGAAACCGGAGAAAAGCCAGCGTGCGGCCGCGGCATCGCCGGCTGCCTGGTTGACGATGACGCCGGCCACGCCGGCTCCGAACGCCCCACAGATCAACTGAACCGTGTTGATCGCGGCGGCCGCCACCGGTCCCTCAGCCGGATCGTCGACACCGCTCATCGCCCACACCGACAGGTGCGGCCACGCCATCCCGATCCCGATCCCGGTCACCGCCAGCGTGAGCGCCCAGAGCAGTGCCAGCCAGCCCGGCATGCCGTCCCGCACCAGCAGCGCGCCGCCACCCAGCCCGACCGCCATCACCAACGGCGCCGCGAACACGATGCGCACCACCGCGCTGCGCCGGTCCACGGACGCACTGACGATCTCGCTCACCGTCCAGCCGACGGCGAGGGCGACACCGAGAAATCCTGCGGTCAGCGGCGCCAGGTGAGCCAGCCGCTGCCCGAACAGCGGCACGTACATATCGACCATGGTCGCCGCCATCAGCAGGCCGAGCGTCAGATACACCCATTTGAGTGGTCCCGGCCGAAACGCCGTGGGCGGCAGCACGCTCGCCCCGGCGGCGTGGCGACGGTCGACCACCAGGAAGACCACCACCAGGGCCACTGCCGCCGCCAGCAGTGCCCCGGTGAGCACCAGGTCGGACGGGATCGCGGCCACACTGACCAGCAGCGCAGCCGCGCCGAGGAGCGCCAGCGACCACACCGGGATGCGAATGACGCTCGTGCCGACAGTCCCCGAACGTCCGGGCAGCGCCAGCGGCACCAGCACGGTCATCGCCACGGTCAGGATGACCAGCGCCCCGAACGCCCAACGCCACGAGGCGAACTGGGCGAACAGCCCACCGGCGGCGGGTCCCAGCAGGGTGCCCACTCCCCACATCGCCGACACCAGGGCCGACGCCCTGGTCCACACGGCGCGGGGAAGGGCGGTATTGATGACGGCGTAGCCCAGACCGGCGAGCAATCCCCCGGCGGCGCCCTGCACCATGCGGCCCACCAGCAGCAGTTCCATGGTCGGCGCGACCGCGCACAGCACACTGCCCGCGGCGAACACCGTCAGCGCGCCCAGGTACGCCGATCGCGGGCCCACCCGCGCCAGGGTGGCGCTGACGGTGGTCGCAGCGGCCACCGAGGCGACCAGGTAGACCGTCGTCACCCACGCGTAGTAGCGCTGCCCGCCGATCTCGGCGACCGCACTGGGCATCAGGCTGATCGTGAGGAACTCATTGGTGGCGTAGAGCGCGACGCCACCGGCCAGAACCGTCGCGGCGCCAAGGTGTTTGGCTCCCAGGAGCTCACGCCAGCTGCCGCCGGTCAACGCTTGAGTGTCGGTCACACCCTCAACCTAGAAGCTCAACCGCTGTTGAGTTCAAGGACCTATTTCAGGCCGGCGGCATCCATACCGCGCAGTTCCTTCTTCAGATCCTGGATCTCGTCGCGAATACGCGCGGCGAGCTCGAACTGCAGGTCGCGGGCGGCCGTCATCATCTGCTCGGTGAGATCCTTGATCAGGTCCGCCAGTTCAGCGCGTGGCATGTTCGCGGTATCACGTCCCTCGACGATTCCGGCGCTGACCGCGCGGCCCGGCTCACCCTGGGCCCGGCGGCCACGAGACGAGTTGCGTCCCGACCCGCCGACGTCCACGGTGGCGTCGGTGTCATCGGCTTCGCGGTACACCTGATCGAGGATGTCGGCGATCTTCTTGCGCAGCGGCTGTGGATCGACGCCATGCGCTTTGTTGTAGGCGATCTGCTTGGCGCGGCGACGATCGGTCTCGTCGATCGCCTCACGCATCGAGTCGGTGATCTTGTCGGCGTACATGTGAACCTCGCCGGACACATTTCGGGCCGCGCGACCGATGGTCTGGATCAGGCTGCGCGGGGAGCGCAGGAAGCCTTCCTTGTCGGCGTCCAGGATGGCGACCAGCGACACCTCCGGCAGGTCGAGCCCCTCGCGCAGCAGGTTGATGCCGACCAGCACGTCGTACTCGCCCAGGCGCAGCTGCCGGAGCAACTCCACGCGGCGCAGCGTGTCCACCTCCGAGTGCAGGTAGCGCACCCGGATACCCATCTCCAGCAGGTAGTCGGTGAGGTCCTCGGCCATCTTCTTGGTCAGCGTGGTGACCAGCACCCGCTCGTCACGTTCGGTACGCAGCCTGATCTCGCCGATCAGATCGTCGATCTGGCCCTTGGTGGGCTTCACGTGCACCTGGGGATCGACCAGCCCGGTCGGGCGGATCACCTGCTCGACGAACTCGCCGCCGGCCTGGGCCATCTCGTAATTGCCGGGCGTCGCCGACAGGTAGACCGTCTGACCGATCCTGGACGCGAACTCCTCCCAGGTCAGCGGGCGGTTGTCGACGGCCGACGGCAGCCGGAAGCCGAAGTCCACCAGGTTGCGCTTGCGGGACATGTCGCCCTCATACATGCCGCCGATCTGCGGCACCGTGACGTGTGACTCGTCGATGACGAGCAGGAAGTCCTCCGGGAAGTAGTCGATCAGCGTGGCGGGCGCCGTTCCGGCGCCGCGACCGTCGATGTGGCGGGAGTAGTTCTCGATGCCCGAACAGAACCCGACCTGCTTCATCATCTCCAGGTCGTAGTTGGTGCGCATCCGCAGCCGCTGGGCCTCCAGCAGCTTGCCCTGGCCTTCCAGCTCGGCCAGTCGGCCCTCGAGCTCGGCTTCGATGCTGGAGATTGCCGTCGCCATCCGGTCCGGCCCGGCCACGTAGTGGGTGGCCGGGAAGATCCGCACCGAATCCACCTGGCGCACCACATCGCCGGTGAGCGGGTGCAGGTAGTACAGCGCTTCGACCTCGTCGCCGAAGAACTCGATGCGTATGGCCAGTTCCTCGTAGGCAGGGATGATCTCCACGGTGTCGCCGCGCACCCGGAAGGAGCCGCGGGTGAACGAGATGTCGTTGCGGTCGTACTGGACGTCCACCAGCAGGCGCAGCAGCCCGTCGCGGGGCACGTCGTCGCCCACCTTCAGCTCGACCGACCGGTCCAGGTACGACTGCGGGGTGCCCAGGCCGTAGATGCACGACACCGAGGCGACCACCACGACGTCGCGGCGGGACAGCAGACTCGAGGTCGCCGAGTGCCGCAGCCGCTCGACATCGTCGTTGATCGAGCTGTCCTTCTCGATATAGGTGTCGGTCTGCGCGATGTACGCTTCCGGCTGGTAGTAGTCGTAGTAGGACACGAAGTATTCGACGGCGTTGTGCGGCAACATCTCCCGCAGTTCGTTGGCCAGCTGCGCGGCCAGTGTCTTGTTAGGGGCCATCACCAGGGTTGGGCGCTGCAGCTTCTCGATGAGCCAGGCCGTGGTGGCCGACTTACCGGTACCGGTGGCGCCCAGCAGCACGACGTCCCGCTCCCCGGCACGCACCCGGCGTTCCAGGTCGGCGATGGCGGCGGGCTGGTCCCCGGCCGGCTGGTACTCGCTGACCACCTCGAAGTGCCCACCGGCACGCACCACGCCGTCGACGGCATCGGCGGCAGGTCGATACTCCGACTGCGCCAGCACGGGGTGTTCGGTCGCGAAAGCCATGGTCTCCAGATTAAGCGCGTGGTCCGACAAGTTCATTCCCCGCCGGCGCCGCGGGCACGTTACGGTGACGCCGTGCCCGAACCCGCGCGCATCGCATTACGCCTGATGGGGCTGATCCTGCTGGTCGCGGGGCTGGCGTGCGCGGTCCTGCTGGTGTGGCCGGGTCCCGCCGAGATCGCCGCACGAATGGGCGCCACATGTGGCGACGGCGGACTGAGGCCTTCGCATCAATGCAGTTGGTTGGAGGCCGCCGACCTGATGTGGACCGGCTGCTGGGTGAGCATCGTGATCGGCGCCGTGCTGCGATTGATGACGCGGCCGGCCGGCAAGGGGCCGCGGGTGCTCGACCTGCGCAGGCAGCGGTGACATGCACCCACCGAAACGCGAGACATTCGATCTCGGAGCGCGCACCAACACCGACCCCAAGGGCGTCGTGCGCGATGTCGAGGAATTCACCGTGTATCCCTGGGGCCTCTACATGGCCCGGCCGGCACCCGGGCGGGCGCAGTTCCACTATCTGGAGACCTGGCTGCTGCCCACGCTGAACCTGCGGGCCACGGTCTTCCACTTCAACCCGGGCTACGAGCGTGATCAGGACTTCTACCTCGACATCGGGCGCTACACCGCGGGTGCCGAACGCTGGCACTCCGAGGACCACTACCTGGATCTGGTGCTGCGCACCGGCCGCGACGTGGAACTCACCGATGTCGACGAACTGTTCGCCGCGGTCTCGGAGGGTCTGCTGGATGCGGCCAGCGCCGAACGGGCCGTCGCGACGGCCGTTGCCACAGTGGACGGCCTGGCCCGGCACGACTATGACCTTGATCGCTGGCTGACCGTGCATGATGTGGCGCTGACCTGGCGGGCGTAAAGTCGCGATCATGAGTGTCGCCAGGCGCGCAGGGGTGACGGCTGCCGTGGCAGCCGCATTGCTGTTCGCGGCCCAGACGGTCGCCGCACCCGCTTACGCCGAACCCGATGTCGAACCCGCTCAGCCCGAAGTGTCCGAGCAGGCACCCGGCTTGCTGCACAACGTCACCTACCGGGCGCGCGCGGACGGCACCTCACGCGGCGCCATCGTCGCCTACAAGGCCGACGATCACAACGTCAACAGCGAACAGCCGACGATGTTGCCCGGTCAGACATTCGAGGTGAACACGGTGATGTCCGATCCGAATCTGGCCGGGATGGAGCTCTCCATCCAGTGGCCGTACGGTTCGAACCTGCACTGCGAGATCCTGGTCGACGATCAGATCGTCGCGCAGGCCGACCAGTTCATCGCCCCACGGCTGTTCCGCGCCAAGGATGACCCGCTGTACGGAGTGCTGCAATGCGGTGCGCCACTGGACAATCCGGCGAGCGGCCTGCCGGTGCCGGAGACCGGCACGCCCGACTACCCGCCGCAGCCCGCGTCGGAGGCCGTGCCCGCCGCGTGACGGGTCGGCGTCAGGGACGCCAGCCGGTGGTTTCGGCCCATTCCCAGGCGCGGTGATACGCATCGAGGAACCACGGTTCCTTGGCGTCGGCATAATCGGGCGCGCCCAGGGCGGCCCGCTTGACCGCCAGATAGTCTTGCCGCACACCGGGATTGGCTTTCAGCCAGTCCACGCACAACAACGCGAATTGCTGATTCGGCCAGCCGTCGACCCGGATGTGCACGTTGGCCGGTCGACCGGGATCAGCCGAAGCGTGGAACCTCTTGTGCCACACGGCGGTGTCGGCCGAATGGGGGTTGTCCGCGGTGATGGCGGCCACCCGCGGATACCCCGCGGCCAGTAACCCGTCGGCGAGTTCGTCGGCAACCTCCAGCGACGCGACGGTCACCTGGACATCGATGACATCCTTGGCGTCCAATCCGGGCACCGCGGTGGAACCGATGTGGTCGACGCGGACGGCCCGGTGCCCGCAGGTGGTCTGCAGCCGGGCCACGATCCGGCGGGCCTGATCCGGCCAGCTGGGATCGGACGGCACCACGGCCGGGTCGACGTGCACCGGTCGCTCGAGCCGTACGTTGTGTGCGAACGGCAGGATGCGGTCATGCCACAGGCCACGGGCCTGCTCCACCAGCGCGCCGGCGCTGCCCGAGTTGTCCAGCCACACATCGGCGACGGCGCGACGCTGTTCCTCGGTGGCCTGCGCGGCGATACGGGCCCGGGCATCCTGCTCGGTGAAACCGCGATACTCGATGAGCCGCTTGACGCGCAGTTCGGCATCGGCGTTGACGACGATGACCAGCGGGAACATCGGCGCCATCTGCGACTCGACCAGCAGCGGGATGTCCTCGATGATCACTGGACTTTCCTGGTCCATGGCCGCGCGT
Organism: Mycobacterium sp. P4_H6; assembly: GCF_056400845.1. Lineage (NCBI taxonomy): Bacteria > Bacillati > Actinomycetota > Actinomycetes > Mycobacteriales > Mycobacteriaceae > Mycobacterium > Mycobacterium sp. P4_H6. The sequence continues at coordinate 42,027 of NZ_JBFUKN010000040.1, forward strand.
TCGATCAGTTCGGACCGACGGTGMGCGACCAGGGGATGCACGATGCCGTTCAGCGTCTGGCGCTTCTCGTCGTCGCTGAACGCGACGGCCGCCAGCGCGGGGCGGTTGAGCGCACCGTCTTCCTGCAGGATGTCCCGCCCGAACGCGTCGACGAGTTTGGCCAGGCCTTCGGTACCTGGTTCGACCACCTCGCGGGCGATGACGTCTCCGTCGACGACGATGCCGCCGAGGTCACTGAACGTCGACGACACCTTCGACTTGCCTGCCCCGATTCCTCCGGTCAGTCCGATCCTCAGCATGCCGCTCCCCTAGCAGGTACAAAAAGAACCGCGCAGCACATCCGTGAGGACGTGCTGCGCGGCTTCACTCGGGCGTTTGAGTGTCTTTGTTACGCGTTGCCCRCGAGCTTCTCGCGCAGTGCGGCGAGCTGAGCGTCGCTGGCCAGCGAGCCACCAGCGGACTCACCCTCCGGGCGAGACGAGCTGCTGGAGGTCGACGGACGGGCCGCTTCCTCCGCCTCGGCTGCGGCGAACTTCTCCATCTGCGCGGTGTGCATCTTGTGCCGACGCTCGGCCTCGGCGTACCGGGCCTCCCATTCGGTGCGCTGCTTGTCGAAGCCCTCCAGCCATTCGTTGGTGTCGGCGTCGAAGCCCTCGGGGAAGATGTAGTTCCCCGCGTCGTCGTAGCTGTCGGCCATGCCGTACTTCGAGGGATCGAATTCCTCGGTGTAATCCTCGTTGGCCTGCTTGAGGCTCAGCGAGATGCGGCGGCGCTCCAGGTCGATGTCGATGACCTTGACCATGGCGTCGTCGCCGACCTGGACCACCTGGTCCGGGACCTCGACGTGGCGCTCGGACAGCTCCGAGATGTGCACCAGACCCTCGATGCCCTCTTCGACGCGCACGAACGCACCGAACGGCACCAGCTTGGTGACCTTGCCCGGCACGATCTGGCCGATGGCGTGCGTGCGGGCGAAGTGGCGCCACGGATCTTCCTGAGTCGCCTTGAGCGACAGCGAAACCCGCTCGCGATCCATGTCGACGTCGAGCACCTCGACGGTGACCTCGTCGCCGACGGTGACGACCTCGGACGGGTGGTCGATGTGCTTCCAGGACAGCTCGGAGACGTGCACCAGGCCGTCGACGCCGCCGAGATCGACGAAGGCGCCGAAGTTGACGATCGAGGACACGACACCCTTGCGGATGGCACCCTTGGTGAGCTGGTTGAGGAACTCGCTGCGAACCTCGGACTGGGTCTGCTCCAGCCACGCGCGGCGCGAGAGCACCACGTTGTTGCGGTTCTTGTCGAGCTCGATGATCTTGGCCTCGATCTCCTTGCCGATGTACGGCTGCAGATCGCGGACCCGGCGCATCTCGACCAGCGACGCGGGCAGGAAGCCGCGCAGGCCGATGTCGAGGATCAGGCCGCCCTTGACGACCTCGATGACGGTGCCCTTGACGGCCTCGTCCTTCTCCTTGAGCTCCTCGATGGTGCCCCAGGCGCGCTCGTACTGAGCGCGCTTCTTGGACAGGATCAAGCGGCCTTCTTTGTCCTCCTTGGTGAGAACGAGGGCCTCGACCTCATCGCCCACGGAAACGACCTCATTGGGGTCGACGTCGTGCTTGATGGAGAGTTCGCGCGAAGGAATGACACCTTCGGTCTTGTAGCCGATGTCGAGCAGGACCTCATCGCGGTCCACCTTGACGATGGTCCCTTCGACGATGTCGCCATCGTTGAAGTACTTGATCGTCTTGTCGATGGCGGCGAGGAAATCCTCCGCAGAGCCGATGTCGTTGACGGCAACTTGCGGGGACGTAACGGAGGGACTTGGCATGTGGTGGGTTGCTCCGGACAGTTTTAATCGTAGGGACAGAGTGTGTATTTGTGCTGCACACAGGGCTGTTCAGCATGAGTGCCCCGAAGTGCGGTGTGCCCGCGGGGCCCGGATCGAGACTGGGCACACAGGTACTGCTCAAGGGTACTAGAACGGGTACACGCTGGACAAACCCGGTCCCCGAAGCCCGTCCCTGGTTACCCTCCTCAGGTGTCCGCGATGCCGCCACCTCCGCACCCCCAGCTGCCGACCTGGCCGCCGACCGTCCGCAAGGTCGGGGCGCCCCTGGCGGTGATCATCGGTCTCAGCGTCATTGTCGGCCTGCTGATGATCCTGCTGACCGCGACGAATCCGGTCGGCACCACCATCGGATTCGTGCTCTCCAGCATCGCGATCGCGGTGGTCGTGGCCTGTTATCTGTGGCTGGACCGCTGGGAGCCCGAACCTCCGCGGCTGCTGATCCTGGCCTTCCTGTGGGGCGCGTCCGTCGCGATCATTCTCTCGCTGGCCCTCGAGCTGTGGGCCGACGCGGTCTTCCTGCCCACCCCGGGGCTGCCGGAAGGCTTCGAATCGACCGCGCTGCGGGCCCCGCTGATCGAGGAGGCCGCCAAGGGGCTGTTCCTGCTGATCATGATGACCGGCAGGCGCCGCTATGAACTGAACTCCCTGACCGACTGCCTGGTGTACGCGGGCCTCGTCGGCGCGGGTTTCGCCTGGTTCGAGGACATTCTCTACATCGCCAACGGCGAGGACCTGGCCGCGTCCCTGTTCACCGCGGCCCTGCGCCTGATCATGGCGCCCTTCGCCCACTCGCTGTTCCTGTCGATGCTCGCGGTCGGGGTCTACTTCGCGCTCAAGCAGCGCCACCTGATCGGCAGGATCGCCTGCATCGTCGCCGGCTATGCCGCTGCGGTCATCATGCACGCATTGTGGAACGGGTCCTCGGTGATCGGTATCGAGGCCTACTTCCTGGTCTACCTGGTGTGGATGATGCCGATCTTCGGGTTGGCGATCTGGCTCGCGGTGCGCAGCCGGCGTCGGGAGCAGCAGGTGGTCGCCGCCAAGCTGCCGACCATGGTGGCCGCGAACCTGATCAGCGCCAACGAGGCGAGCTGGTTGGGCAGCATTCGCAACCGCAAGCTGGCGATCGGCGAAGCGTCCCGGCATGGCGGCAAGGCCGCCGGCAAGAACGTCAAGGCGTTCGCGACCCAGGTGGTCGAGCTGGCCTTCATCCGTGATCGCATCGACCGCGGCTTCGGCGACGACCGGGTGCAGGCGCTACTGACCGAGGAGTCCTACCGGGTGTACGCGGCACGGGAAGCGGCCGCGCCGACCTTGCACTACCTGGCCGGTTACCGGATCCCGAGCTGACCGTCGGCCAGCAGGACCACGGCATCGGCGATCTGGCCCAGATGCTCGGCGGTCACCGGGCGGGCCTCCTTCTGATCACCTGCCAGAGCACCAGGCCTGCCTGCAGCCCGAACGCGACCGAGATCATCGAGATCAAGGTCGCCGGCAACGCCGAATCCCCGTCTGCCCCGAACAATTCGGTGACACCGATCAACCCCATCGATCCCGGGACCAGTAGCCAGAACCCCGGCAGGATCATGGTGATCGCAGGCGGGGCGGTGCGCATGCGCGACGCAGCCAGCGCCACCAGCGTCAGTGCCAACCCGCCACAGAAACCGCTGGCATAGCTGCCCAGCACCAGGTCGCCCAGATACTGCGCCGTGTACGCGGTGAAGGTGATCAGCACCAGCCACGGCAGAAACGACACCGGCGGCGCCAAGAAGAGCATCACTCCGACGGCGTACACCGCAACGCCCAACCAGGGTGCCCACGGCCCGATGCGATTGACCGCCTCCGAGCTGAGCTGATCCTCGCTGAGGCCGAGCAGCTGGGACGCGATCAGAATCCCGAATGCCAACTGGATGATCTGCACGAACCCCGCGATCAGGCGGCTGGTCCCGGCGATCACGTCGCGTGAGGTCAATTCGATGACGGCCAGCGTGATAGCCGCGCCCGGCAGGAAGACGGCCAACGGCGGTATCAGCGCACGCAGCCCGACGTGATCGAGGTCCAGCCTCAATGCCGCCACGATGCAGATCGAGGCGACGGCGAAGGCGCTGATCGCGGGCACCAACTGGGCGAGCGCCGGTACGCGCTGGCTCGCTACCAGGAATCCACCGACCATCGCGCCCAGCAACAGCGCCGCCAGCACGTTCAACAGGGTCGGCTCCAGCACCAGTGACAGTCCGGCACTTTGGATTCCGTAGCCAATGACCGTCACCCAGGCCGGGTAGCGGCGGGCGGCGCCTTGGATGTCATCCAGGCTGCTTTCGCCGTCCTGCGCCGATATCCGCCCGGCCATCGCGGCGGACACCAGCCGCGCAAGCGGGAAGATCTGGTCGAACCGCAGGTCGGCGTCGACGCGGGCGCCGCGCACCACGGTGCCGTCGGCGGTGGCGGGTCCCACCACCTGCACGTGGTTCGGCAGGGCGATGCCGTCGTTCCGGACGCCGTAATGCGCTGCCGTCCGGTCCAGCATCTGCCGCACCAGGGTCACCGGATAGTTGGCCGCGCACATGGCGGCACCCAGCCGAGCCAGAAACCGGATCTGCTGATCGCTGGTTTCGGTCATGAGGTCAGTGCGTCCGGGATCATCCGCGTCGCTAGTGCGCCGCGGCGTCCCAGCTGCGCCCGTACCCGACCGACACCTCCAACGGCACGTCGAGCGGGTAGGCATTGCCCATGTGCTCACGCACCAGCGCCTCGAGGGTGTCACGCTCCCCCTCGGCCACCTCGAACAGCAGTTCGTCGTGCACCTGCAGCAGCATCCGCGATCTCAGGCCGGCAGCCTTGATCGCGTCGTCGACGTTGATCATCGCGACCTTGATGATGTCGGCGGCACTGCCCTGGATGGGGGCATTGAGGGCGGCGCGCTCGGCGGCCTCACGGACGTTACGGTTGCTGCTGTCCAGCTCGGGCAGATAGCGCCGGCGACCGAGAACCGTTGAGGTGTAACCGTCTTTGCGGGCCTGGTCCACGACGTCACGCAGGTAGTCACGGATTCCGCCGAAACGGTCGAAGTACTGCTCCATCTGGTTCTTGGCCTCTTCGGTGCTGATCTTCAGCTGAGCCGACAGACCGTAGGCGCTCAGACCGTAGGCCAGGCCGTAGGACATCGCCTTGACCCGGCGGCGCAGTTCGGCGTTGACCTCGTCGATGGGCACGTCGAACGCCCGCGAGGCCACGAACGAGTGCAGATCCTCACCGGTGTTGAAGGCCTCGATCAGGCCCTCGTCGCGGGACAGGTGCGCCATGATGCGCATCTCGATCTGGCTGTAGTCCGCCGTCATCAGTTCTGCGTAACCCGCGCCGACCACAAATCCGTCGCGGATGCGGCGGCCGGCCTCGGTGCGGATCGGGATGTTCTGCAGGTTGGGCTCGGTCGACGAGAGTCGCCCGGTCGCGGCGATGGTCTGATTGAAGGTGGTGTGGATACGGCCATCGGAGGCCACCGAGTTCAGCAGGCCGTCGACGGTGACCTTCAGGCGAGTGGCATCGCGGTGGGCCAGCATGTGCTGCAGGAACGGGTGCCCGGTCTTGTCGAAAAGACCTTGCAGCGCATCGGCATCGGTGGTGTAGCCGGTCTTGGTCTTCTTGGTCTTCGGCATCTCCAACTCGTCGAAGAGCACCACCTGCAGCTGCTTGGGCGAGCCGAGGTTGATCTGCTTGCCGATGACGCCGTACGCGGCCTCGGCGGCGTCGCGGATCAGATCCCCGAATTCGCTCTGCAGCTCCTGCAGGAACGCCACATCGACCGCGATTCCGGTGCTTTCGAGTTCGGCGAGCACCCGCTGCACCGGAAGTTCCATCCGGCCGAGCAGCGAGGAGGAGTCGATGCGGGCCAGTTCCTCATCCAGCGCGTCTGCGAGGTCCATCACCGCGCCGGCCCGCAGCAGCACCGCCTGTACGGCCTGTTCATCGACACCGTCGTTGTCATCCAGTAGCGAAAGCTGTTGCTGCTCGGGATTGTCCGCTCGCAGTTCACGCTTGAGGTACCGCAGCGACAGGTCGTCGAGGGCGAAGCTGCGCTGCCCCGGCCGCACCAGGTACGCCGCCAGCGCAGTGTCGGAGGTGACGCCGGCCAGCTTCCAGCCGCGGCCCTCCAGATCATGCATGGCCAGCTTGGCCTCGTGCAGCGCCTTGGGCGGGCCGGGATCGGCCAGCCAGGACGCCAGCGCAGCCTCGTCATCGGGGTGCAGGGTGGTGGTGTCGATATAGCGGCCGTCACCGTCGTTGGCGACGATGGCCAGTGCCGTCGCGTCACCGTCGAAGGCCAGGTGGGTACCGACGACCGCGATGCCGAACCGGTTGCCCAGGCTGTGTTCGGACAGCCAGGCCGCGAGTTCACCGGGTTGCAGTGCACCGCCGCGCACCTCGAAACCCTGATCCACCTCGGGGTCGGCCGAGGCGAGGGTGTCGAACAGCCGGTCGCGCAGCACCCGGAACTCGAGGTCGTCGAACAGCCGGTGGATGTGGTCGCGATCCCAGGGCAGCATGCGCAGCGTGTCGGGCGTCTGCGGCAGCGGCACGTTCTTCACCAACTCGGTGAGCTCGCGGTTGAGCACCACCGAGGAAAGGTTGGCGCGCAAGGCATCTCCGACCTTGCCCTTGACGGTGTCGACATTGTCGACCAGCGCCTGCAGCGAGCCGTGCTCGACGATCCACTTGGTGGCGGTCTTCTCCCCCACCCCCGGGATGCCCGGCAGGTTGTCGCTGGGGTCCCCCCGCAGAGCCGCGAAATCCGGGTACTGCTCCGGCGTGAGGCCATACTTGGCCTGCACGGCCTCCGGGGTGAAGCGGGTCAGCTCGCTGACCCCCTTGACGGGATACAGCACGGTCACGTCATCGCTGACCAACTGCAGCGAATCCCGGTCACCGGTCACCACGAGCACGCGGTAGCCGGCATCCTCGGCCTGGGTCGCCAACGTGGCGATGATGTCGTCGGCCTCGAAACCGTCCTCGGCGAGCACGGTGATGCCCAGCGCAACCAGCACCTCTTTGGTGATGTCGATCTGGCCGCGGAACTCGTCCGGCGTCGCGGACCGGCCTTCCTTGTACTCGGGGTACTTCTCCTTGCGGAAGGTCTGCCGCGAGACGTCGAAGGCGGCGGCAATGTGGCTGGGCTGCTCATCGCGCAGCAGGTTGATCAGCATGGCGGTGAAGCCGTACACGGCGTTGGTGGTCAGCCCGCCCTGGGTCTTGAAGTTCTCGGCGGGCAGCGCGTAGAACGCGCGGAAGGCCAGCGAGTTGCCGTCCAGCAGCATCAACGTGGGTTTCTCGTCAGTGCCGGGCTTCTTCTCGGGTGCCGCGGCGGCAGTCTTGGCGGGGCTCACGCACCCAACTCTAGGCACCCACCCCGACAGGTGGGCCACGCTGTCGGCCGATCGTACGGATATCCGCTGCTTCGGTGAGATTTCGCGCGCGGAGCAGCGCAAGCCTGGCTTTCGCATGCTAATTATCACTGGCGACAATTCAGTCGTATGGTCCAGATAAAGGGGAACCTCCATGCCCGGACAGCATCGTGCCAAGACACCTCCGCCCGCGGTGACGGTCTGGCTGGGCACCGGAGCCGTCGCGCTGGGCATCGGCGCCGCGCTGACCACCGGCACCGCGGTGGCCGACGCCGACACCGGCGACGCGGGCGGGACGAAGAGTTCGTCGCAGTCCACGGGTAACGCGGCCGGACCGACCGCCCGACGCACCGCCCCGCGCACCGTGGCCACGGCCCGGACCCACGGCACCTCATCACCGAAGCCGGACACGACCGATCTGACCCCGTCGGCACGAAGCCTGACGGCCGCGCAAGCGAGCACCACCGCCTCCGCGGGCTTCAACCCGTTCGCCGCGCTGGAGAAGGCCTTCCGGAAGTCGTTCATCAACACGGCCCCGACGATCGCCGGGTCATCCGGTCCGATCCGCAACAGCGACGGCAGCTTCACCGGGCAGGTGATCGGGGCCGATGTCGACGACGATCCGTTGACGTATTCGATCGGCACCGCGCCGGCGCGCGGTACCGCCAGCGTCGACGCGGCCGGCAACTACACCTACATTCCCGACGCCGAACTGGCCGCCGGCGGCGGCACGGTCACCTTCTACATCCACGCCACGGAAGCCAACGTCGGCACGCATCTGCACGGGCTCAACGAGTTCACCGCCAAGCTCTTCGACCCGCTGCTCCAGTTGATGAACTATTTGGTGCCGCAGAACAGGTTCCAGTACCCGAAGTACGACGCGTACGGCTACGCCCGCGCCCAGCATTACGTCAGGGTGACGGTCCCGCCGGCCGTCTGACCCGGGAGCCGCGCGGTCGCCCGCTCGCGCAGCAGCCGAGCGGCCGGGCTGGTGATATCCCGCCGCCAGGCCCACACCAGCCGCCCGCGCAGCGCCGGCACCAGACGCAGGACGTGCAGTTTCGGATCGTTGCGTGCCATCGACGTGGGCAGGATCGCGACCCCCAGACCATGCCCGGCCAACTCCGCGAGCTCGCGCGGGCTGGTCGCCTCGAAGGCGATTCGCGGGGTCACACCGATTGCCGCACAGGCGGTATCGAGGCGGGTCCGCAGTCCGGTGCCCACCGGGAGTGAGATCAGCGGATGCGCACACAGCACGTCCAGCGGAAGTGACCGACGACGCGCCAGCGGGTGATCGAGCGCCACGGCTGCCTCGATGGCCTCATCGGTGATCACGTGCACGTCGAGATCAGCCGGTTCTTCGTCCGCGCCGATCGACACGATGGCGATATCAAGCCGGCCGTCGGCGAGCTTGTCCAGCAGGACATCGGAATTGTCTGTGCCCAAGGTGATCTCGACGGACGGGTGGTCGGCGTGGAAATCGGCCATCAATCCGGCCACATCGACCGGGTGCAGAGTCACCGTGCCGATGGCGACCGAACCCCGGACCAGATCAGCGACCTCGTCGACGGCACGTTGTGCGTCCCGAATGGCGGCGAGCGCGGCACGGGCATGAGGCAGAAATGCGGCACCGGCCTGCGTCAACCGCACCTCGCGACTCGATCGCGTCAGCAAGGACTGCCCGACCTGGCGCTCGAGGCGCCGGATCTGCGCACTCACCGCCGGTTGCGCCACCCGCTCCCGCTGCGCCGCCTTGGTGAAACTGCATTCTTCGACGACTGCGACGAAATACTCCAGCTGACGTACCTCCATAAGGGTTGATTATAGATCTCAGACACAGATGATATTGGACTTATTCATGCAGTTCGAACACGGTGGAAGAATGGAGTCATCAACCGTTCTGATCGCCGGCGCAGGTATCGGCGGCCTCACCACAGCGCTCGCGCTACATGCGCGGGGTATTGAGACCACGAACCTGGAACGCACGGCGTCGCTGCGCCCGCTCGGTGTCGGCATCAACCTGCTGCCGCACGCGGTCCGTGAGCTCACCGCCCTGGGACTGGGTACGGCGCTGCGCGATATCGCCGTCGCGCCGGCCACGATCTGCTTCTACACCTCCGGCGGAGAGCTGGTGTTCCGCGAGCCGCGCGGACTGGCGGCCGGGGATGCACATCCGCAACTCTCGGTGCACCGCGGCCGGCTGCAGATGCTGCTGCTGGACACCGTCCTCGACCGCATCGGCGGCCACGCGGTACGTACCGGTGCAGGAGTCGACAGCTTCGACCAGAACGCCGACGGCGTGCAAGTACGTGTCGGCGCAGGCACGTTCACCGGCGCGGCACTGATCGGCGCCGACGGTATCGGCTCCACGGTGCGCGCCACACTGCATCCCGGACCCGATCCACTGATGTGGTCGGGGATCACCATGTACCGCGGGGCCACCCCGATGCCGCCATTCCTGGACGGCCACACCATGGCGATCGTGCAGGATGACGGCGGTGTCGATCTGGTGATCTATCCGATCGGCGATGGCCTGGTGAATTGGGTGCTGCAGGTGCCGACCGGCACCGCGGGCGTGCTCGACGGCGACGCCCGGTGGAATGCGCCGGCCACTGCTCCCGAGATCCGCTCTCACGTCGGGCAGTGGAACCTGGATTGGCTGGATCCGGTCGCGCTGATCGAGCAGACCGGACAGATCTTCTGCTATCCGATGGTGGATCGAGACCCGCTGCCGCACTGGGGAACCGGTCGGGTGACCCTACTCGGCGACGCCGCGCACCCGATGTACCCGGTCGGCGCGAACGGCGGTTCGCAGGCTGTCGTCGATGCCCGGGTACTGGCCGAGGAGTACGCAACCGGCGGAGTGACCGGGCTTCGCCGCTACGAGGACCAGCGCCGGGCCGAGACCGCCGAGGTGGTGGCCGCCAACCGCGACATGCACCGTACGTCTGCCCGCACCGCCGCAGATCTCGACCGTGTCACCACCAAGTACCGCAACGACACCGCAAGGAGCAACCGCTGATGACCACCTACGTCCTGATTCCCGGAATGTGCCACGGCGCTTGGTGCTTCGACGATCTCGCCGCCGCACTGCGCGCCCAGGGGCACCGCGTTCTCGCACTGACACTGACCGGCGTCGCCGAACGGGCCCACCTGTTGCCCRGTGRGGTCAACCTCGACACCCACATCACCGATGTGCTGGCCGCGATCGACGCCGATGCCGCCGGTGACGACCATCTGGTTCTGGTCGGGCACAGCTACGGCGGCATGGTGATCACCGGGGTCGCCGACCGTATCCCACAACGGGTGGACTCGCTGGTCTACCTCGACGCAGTGGTACCCCACGATGGCGAGGCCTGTTGGGATCTGGTGAACGACGAGGAACGCCAGTGGTACGTCGAGGTCGACGACACCGGGTTCGGGGTCCCGCCGATGCCGTTCTTCGACGAGCGCGCCACCGCGCACCCGTTGGCCACCGTGCTGCAACCGTTGCGCGTGCAGGGCGACCTGAGCAGATTCCGTCAGCGCATCTTCGTCTACGCGCTGGACTGGCCCGGTGAGTCGCCGCTGCGGCCGTCTTATGACCGGGTGCGCAACGATCCGGCCTGGGTGACCCACGAACTCGACGGCAAGCACAACCTGATGCGCGACAATCCCGACGACCTGCTGCGCATCCTGCTCGACGCTCACTGACCGCGGCGCGCGGTCAAACTGCAACACGTTTCAGTTTTGCCCTCGAACTGGGTAGTCTGACCCTCGTGCCAGCAGCAACCACAGAGCCCGCGTTCGAAGGGTGGTTCGCCACCGATGACGACGGTGACACCCATCTGATCGGCGGCAAATGCACCGCGTGTGCGACCTATGTGTTCCCGCCGCGGGAGAACAACTGCCCCAACCCGGCCTGTGACAGCGACACCCTGGCGTTGGTCCCGCTGTCGCGGCGCGGCACGGTGTGGAGCTACACCGAAAACCGCTACGCACCACCCCCGCCGTATCCCTCCCCGGACCCCTTCGAACCGTTCGCCGTCGCCGCGGTCGAACTCGAAGAAGAAGGCCTCATCGTGCTCGGCAAGGTCGTCGAAGGCA
>NZ_JBFUKN010000041.1:0-52111 GCF_056400845.1 Mycobacterium sp. P4_H6
GCGCTGACAGCAGACGACCGGCGATATCTGCTCTGTGATGCGACGTGTGAGGTGTGGTTCGAACGCCACGGCCGACCCATCGGGGTGGGCCGGTCCACCCGCACCATCAGCCGCCGGCTACGCCGCGCCCTGGAGCACCGCGACCAGACCTGCGTCGTCCCCGGCTGCGGCGCCACCCGAGGTCTGCACGCCCATCACCTGGTGCACTGGGAAAACGGCGGCCCGACCGAGCTGTCCAACCTGGTCCTGCTGTGCCCGTTCCACCACCGCATGCACCACAAAGGCGGCATCACCCTCACCGGATCCGCAGAACAACTCACCGTCACCGACAGTGACGGCGAGCCACTCACCAACCGATCACTGGCCCGACCACCCACCAAGGCCCCGCCCGACGTCCCGCCATGTCCCGGACCACTCGGGGAACGCGCGCAATGGTGGTGGTACACCCCCTACGAACCACCACCACCGACAACCAACTAGCGCACAACGGTTTCGGCGTCATCCACCTTGGCGGGCGCAGAGGCCGCGGCACGCCGGTGGCGCACGTACTGGATCACCGGGAGCAGCACCAGCAGCAGGAAGACCGCCAGGATGCCACCCGAGATCGGTCGGGTGATGAATCCGGTCGGGTCGCCGTCGAAGATCAGCAGGGAGCGCCGGGTACTGGCCTCGATGATGGTGCCCAGCACGAACGCCAGCACCATGGGGCCGGGATCGAAACCGGCCTTCTTCATCAGGTAGCCGACGATGCCGAAGGCCAGCATCACGAAGATGTCGAAGGTCGAGTTGTTGATCGTGTAGACACCCAGGATGGTGATGAGCGCGGTGATCGGCGCCAGGATCGCCGGGCGCACCCGCAGGATCCGGACGAACAGGCCCACCAACGGAATCGACAGGATCAGCAGCAGGATGTTGCCGATGTACATCGAGTTGATGACACCCCAGAACACGTCGGGATGCTCGTCGACGAGTTGCGGTCCCGGCGAGATACCCAGGATCAGCAGCGCGCCGAACAGCATCGCCATCGACGCGTTGGCGGGCAGGCCGATGGTGAGCAGCGGGATGAACGACGAGGTGGCGGCCGCGTTGTTGGCGGTTTCCGGTGCGGCGACGCCCTCGATGGCCCCGCGGCCGAACCGCTCGGGGGTCTTGGAGCGTCGTTTCTCGGTGGCGTAGGCCACGATCGACGACAGTGTGGCACCGCCGCCGGGCAGCACACCCAGGACGAAACCGATGATCGAACCGCGTCCGATCGCGCCCGAGGACTGCCGCAGGTCCTTGCGCGACGGCCACACATTGCCGACCTTGGCCGGCACGTGCGTCTTACCGTGGCGCTGCTCCAGGTTGTAGAGGATCTCCCCGACGCCGAACAGGCCCATCGCGACGACCACGAAATCGATACCGTCGGCCAGTTGCAGGCTGTCGAAGGTGAAGCGGGAGGCACCGCTGAAACTGTCGCGGCCCACCGTCGCGAGCAGCAGGCCCACCGCCCCGGCGATCAGCGCCTTGAGCTTGTTGCCGCTGCCGATGGTGGCGACCAGGAGCACGCCGAGCAGCGCCAGGGCCGCGTACTCGGGCGGGCCGAAGTCGAGGGCGATCTCGGCCACCACGGGGGCCAGCAGCGTCAGCCCGATGATCGAGATCGTCGCGCCGACAAAGGATCCGATGGCCGCGATACCCAACGCGGTGCCGGCCTTGCCCTGTTTGGCGAGCGCGAATCCGTCGAACACGGTGACCACTGAGGACGCTTCGCCGGGGAGCCGCAGCAGCACCGAGGTGATGGTGCCGCCGTATTGGGCGCCGTAGTAGATGCCGGCCAGCATGATGATCGCAGCCACCGGGTCGATGGTGTAGGTGATCGGCAGCAGAATCGCGATGGTGGCGGCGGGGCCGAGGCCGGGCAGCACACCGATGATCATGCCGATGAGCACGCCCATCAGGCAGTACAGCAGGTTCTGCGGTTCGGCCACCAGGGCGAAACCGTCGAGGAATGCGTTGAAGTCCATGGCTTTTCGGCTTCGCTCAGAAGGAAATCAGGTGCGGGAGCGGAATCCGCAGCCCGTAGATGAACAGGACATAGAACACCGCCGTGGTGGCAACGCTGATCACCGCGGTGCTGCGCCAGCTTTCACCGCCCAGGAAACGCAGCCAGATCACACACAGCACCACCGCGGGGATCTCGAAGCCCGTCAACGGCATCAGCAGACCGAAGGCGGCGAAGGTGACGGCGCCGATGGCCACCAGAAGACTGCTGCGGGTGAACTTCTCGGCATCATCGAGGCGGCGCCCGACCACCAGCAACAGCACCGACAGTCCCGCGATCAGCACGCTGACCACGAACGGCCACAGCCCGGGGCCGGGCTCGCGCAGCGACCCCAGCCCGTAGCCGTACGCCAGTACGGCGCCGGCCACGCCGACCACCAGACCGGTCAGTGCACCCGCGATCTGGTAGCCGGGTCCACCCGCGGGCGGCCGTTCTTCCTGCAGCTCGTGCGCAACCTCAGCCTCGATCTCGGCGAGGAGGTCGTGTGCGTGCGGTGTGTGCGGCGTCTGCGGCTCACCCACGGCGGTCATCAGCCCGCGTCCCGCAGATTGATGTCGTACTGCTGGACCAACTCGGCGTAGCGCTGCTTGTCCTCGTTGAGCTGGGTCAGCACGTCTTCACCGGGCAGCTCCATCGGCGTGAGACTGTTCTGCTCGTTGAACTTCTTGTAGTCCTCGGTGGCGAACGTCGCCTTCAGACCCTCCACGAGCTTGTCCTTGGCCTCCTGCGGGGTGCCCTTGGGGACCGTCATGAACCGGTACTGCGTCACCTCGACGTCCAGGCCCTGTTCCTTCGCGGTCGGCACCTCGGGGAGGTAACTGATCCGGTCGGGGCCGAACACCGCCAGCGGCACCAGTTTCCCGGACTGGATGTTCTCGATCGCCTCGCCCACCTGGATGGAGGCGACCTCGACCTGGTTGCCCAGCACCGCGGCCAGCGCCGGCGCTCCACCGTCGAACGGGACGGCCGCCGACGGCACATCGCTGCTCTTGAACAGCAGCGCGGCCGACAGCTGGGCGCCGGTGCCCACGCCGGTGGTGCCGTACCGGACCGTGCGGTTGGCGTTCTGCATGTCCTGGATCGTCTTGAATCCGCTGGCGGGGCTGGTGACCAGGACGTAGTCGTCGCGGGAGATCCCGTAGACGACGTCGAAGTCGTCGATATTGGTGACTTCGTCGGGACTCACCGCGAGCGGGGTGATGGTGTACAGCGACGCATTCTGGATCGCGATCTTCGAGCCATCCGCGGGTGCGTTCGCCACCTCTGCCGCGGCCAGCGCACCGTTGGCGCCTTCGCGGTTGATGACCGGGAACGAGGCGCCGAGGTCATCGCTGAGACCCTTCGACACCGCCCGGCTGATGAGGTCGCTGGAACCACCGGCGGAGGCGCCGACGTACATCTCGACGGTGCCGGACGGCCAGCCGTCACCGGATCCACTTCCGGTACTGGTCTGCACTCCGCCGCAGGCGGTGAGCAGCAGGCCAGTGGCGGCTGCGGCGGCCAGCACGGCTCGGGGGCGTAGGCGGGCGGCTTCGATCGCCATCGGGCACCTCCTGTTGTTCAGGTCTCAGTCCGTCACAGGTGTGGCGGCCGTCACCTAAACTTAGGAAGCTCCGCGATACCTGTCCAAGGCATAATTGGTATCGCTTCATGCCGATAGTGAATCGACGGTGCTACCTCACGGAGCCGGTTTCGGCCCGAGGTCGTGCAGATCGATGCCGTTCTGCTGGACCAATTCGGCGTAGCGCTGCTTGTCCTCGTTGAGCTGCGCGAGCACCTCGTCGCCGGGGATCTCCATCGGGGTGAAGCTGTTCTCTTCGTTGAACTTCCGGTAGGCCTCGGTGTCGAACGTCGCCTTGAGACCGTCGACCAGCGCATTCCGGACGAACTTCGGCGTTCCTTTGGGCACCGTCATGAACCGGTACTGCGTCACCTCGGCGTCCACACCTTGTTCCTGGGCGGTGGGCACATCGGGCAGGTAGCTGTTGCGGTCCGGGCCGAAAACGGCCAGCGGCACCAGCTTCCCGGACCGGATGTTCTCGATCGCCTCGCCGACGTGGATGACGGCGATGTCGACCTCACCGGCGACCACCGCGGCCAACGCCGGCGCTCCGCTGTCGAACGGCACCGGCTCCGCCGGCACCTCGGCGTTCTTGAACAGCAGCACGGCCGACAGTTGGGCGCCGGTGCCGACACCCGTGGTGCCGTATTTGATGGCCTGGTTCACGCGCGGAATGTCCTGAATCGAGCGGAATCCACTGGCGGGGTTGGCCACCACGACGTAATGGTCCCGGGAGATCCCGTAGACCACGTCGAAGTTCTCGATGTCGGCGGCCTCATCGGGGGCCACCGCGAGCGGGGTGATGGCGTACAGCGACGCATTCTGGATGGAGATCACGGACCCGTCGGCCGGGGCAGCGGCGACCTCCGCCGCGGCGATGGCGCCGTTACCGCCCTCCCGGTTGACGATCCGGAACGGAGCCGCGCCGTCACCGGCGAGGCCGTCGGCGACCGCCCGGCTGATCAGATCACTGGATCCGCCGACGGCGTAGCCGACATACATGTCGACGGCGCCTGACGGCCAGCTGCCAGCGGCGTCGTCGGCGTTCACGGACTCGTTCCCGCCGCTGCACGCCGCGAGCACGACGGCCGCGAGCGCCAGCGCGGCCGCTGGACGGAATCGGGCGCGTTTGAACGCCATGGACACTCCCCTGATTGTCGAAATCCCCCGGCCACTGCCGCTGTGTTGACGGTGACGGTGACGTCAGAAAGATTACATGCCGCGCAGTTACCGCAGGGAAGAACGGGGCGATCTCAGAACCAGTTGTCCTGCATCTCCAGCGTGGTGCGGTCCAGATTTTCCAGCAAATCCAGCTGAGCCGCGGTCTTGGGCAGTTCGTAGCGGAAGAAGAACCGGGCCGCCTGGCGCTTGCCCTGGTAGAAGTCGCCGTCCTGTCCGCCGGCGGCCAGGTACTGCTCCAGCCAGATCCAGGCGATGACGATATGCCCGAAGGCCTCCAGGTAGATCGCACTGTTGGCCATCGCGGCCTGGATGTCGCCCGAGGCGAACATGCCTGCGGTCACCGTCACCAGACGTTGCCAGGAGGCGTCCAGTTGCGCGGCCAGCGGATCGTCGCCGGCCGCGGCGATGGTCGCGGAGATCCGCTCGGACAGCGCCGCCAGGCTGGCACCGTCGTTCTGGGTCACCTTGCGGCCCAACAGGTCCAGGCTCTGGATCCCGTGGGTGCCCTCGTGGATCGGGTTGAGCCGGTTGTCCCGGTAATGCTGCTCGACGTCGTACTCGCGGGTGTAGCCGTAGCCGCCGAGCACCTGGATTGCCAGGCTGTTGGCCTCCAGGCACCACTGCGACGGCCAGCTCTTGGCGATCGGCGTCAGGATGTCCAGCAGCGCGGTGTTCTCTTCGTCGGCCAGCCGCGCGCAGTACAGCGCCAGGCCGAGTGCACCCTCGACATAAGCCTTCTGCGCCAACAACATCCGCTTGACATCGGCGTGCTCGATGATCGGGACCTGCGGGCTGGCCGGATCCTTGATCAGCCTGCCCTGCGGCCGTTCCCGGGCGTACTCCAGGGATTTGAGGTAACCGGTGTAGCCGAGCGAGACGGCACCCATCCCGACGCCGAGCCGGGCCTCGTTCATCATGTGGAACATGTAGGCCAGACCGCGGTGCGGCTCCCCGACCAGATGGCCGACCGCACCGTCGAAGTTGAGCACGGTGTTGGTGATACCGCGTTGGCCCATCTTGTGATTGAGCCCGGAGATCGCGACACCGTTGCGGGTGCCGTCGGGCAGGAACTTCGGCACGATGAACAGCGAGATGCCCTTGGTGCCCGCCGGCCCGCCCGGGATCTTGGCCAGCACCAGGTTGATGATGTTCTCCGAAAGCTCGTGCTCGGCACCGGAAATCCACATTTTGGTGCCGGACAGCCGGTAGCTGCCGTCGTCCTGGGGTTCGGCGCGGGTGGTGATATCGGCCAGTGAGGAGCCGGCCTGGGTTTCCGAGAGCGCCATGGTCCCGGTGTACCGGCCCGCCAGCATCGGCTCGACGAAGGTCTCGATCTGTTCGGGGCTGCCGAACTTGGCGATCAGGTTCGCGTTGGCGATGGTCAGCATCAGGTACCCGGAGGTGCTGGTGTTGGCCGCCGAGATCCATGCGAAGCCCGCCTGCGCGACGGTCGCCGGCAGTTGGGCCCCACCGAGCTCGGCGTCGAAGCTCATACCCATCAGGTCGGCCTTGGCGAAGGCCTCGATGGCCGCCTTCACCTCGGGGATGACGGTGACCGTGGTGCCGTCGAACTGGGGTTCGTGGGCGTCGCTGAGTTTGTTGTGCGGGGCGAAATAGCGTTCCGCCAACTGCTCGCACAGATCCAGCACGCCGTCGAAGGTTTCCCGGGAGTGCTCGGCGAACCGCGGCCGCTCCGTCAACTCCTCCACCCGCAGCCATTCGTACAGCAGGAAGTCCAGGTCACGGCGGGACAAGATGGTCGACTTCATGCCGCCAGGTTAGTCCTCGGGTTCCGGGGCGGGCAGCGACATCTTGGCCAGTCGGGCGGGGTCGATGATCGACACGATCCCGACCAGGCGGCCGCCGTCGACCGTGCAGGCCATCACGCTCAGCGGCCGCCCGGACCGGCCCCACGCCAGGATGCCGGGTTCGCCGTTGACCGACACCCGCCGCGCCAGGACCTGGGAGCCCTGACCGCGGCGCACCGCATCGATGACGGCCGCGGCCCCGGTCCCGCTGATCACGCCGGCGACGGTGTGACGCTGCCAGTGCACCTCGGGATCGAGCACGCGCAGCAGCGTCTCGAAGTCACCGTCGCGGGCGGCGGCCAGGAACGCGTCGACGACGGCGCGCTGTTCCTCTTTGCGGCGATGCTCCCCGGTGGGCGCCGGCACGTCCTGCACCTTGCGGCGGGCCCGGCTGGCCGCCATCTTGGCCGCATCGGCCGACTTGTCGAGGATCTGCCCGATCTCGGCGAACGGGACCGCGAACATGTCGTGCAGTACGAACGCGAGGCGTTCATCGGGGCGCAGCGATCCCAGCACCACCAGCATCGCCAAGCCGACCGAGTCCGCGAGCACCGCGGCGTCCTCCGGGGTGTCGGCATCCTCGGTCACGACGAGCTCGGCAATGGGCACTTCGGGACGGCTGCTGCGCGACCGCAACATGTCGACACAGATGCGGCCGACGACGGTCGTCAGCCAGCCCGCGATGTTGTCGATCGCACTCACGTCCTGACGGGACAGCCGCAGCCATGCCTCCTGCACGGCGTCCTCGGCCTCCGATCGCGACCCCAGCACGCGGTGGGCGACCGCGAGCAGCCGCGGACGCTGCGCCTGGAAGTGCTGCGCCAGTTGTGTCTCGGCCGTCATCGGTTACCTCTCGTCGCGTGGATCCGTCACAGAGATGACGAGTCGGCGCCCACCGACGTAACCACGAGATGAGGAATTTCATGAACGCAACACTGTGGACCGTCACGATCATCGCCGCGCTCGCCTACAGCGCCGGCGGTGCGAGCCTGCTGCTGATGTCGCGGCAGCGCTACCGTGCCCTGGCCGCCAGCCAGCAGTGGGTCGACGATTTCGGCGACGGACACCTCACCGCAATCGCGGCGATCAAGCTGATCGGCGCGGCCGGCGTGGTGCTGCCCGCGGCGACCGGAATCGCGCCGGTGCTCACCCCGATCGCGGCCTGCGGGCTGGCGCTGTTCATGGCAGGCGCGGCCACCACCCGGTTCCGGCGCAGCGAGTGGCCCGCCATGTTCGGCGACACCGTCTTTCTCCTGGTGTTCGTTTTCCTGGCGTGGGGCTGGTTCAGCGTGCTGGCCAACGGCTAGGCGACGGCGATCTCCCCGGACTTGAGCTCGCGGATCGCGGTGCGTAGCCCGCGACGCTTACCGGTGCTCGGGTCCACGCCGAAGGTATCGCGCACGCCGCCGCGGATCCGGAACTTGAGTTCCGAGTTGGTCTCCGGCGCGTCATCGGCGGTCGCCTTGAGGAACCGGTTCGGCAGCGCCAACTTGGCGATCGTCCACCACGACTGGCTGTATTGCCGCACAAGCGAACCCGTTGTGTACGGCAGATCGTACTTTTCGCACAGCGCCTGTACGCGCTGGGCGATCTCGGCGTACCGGTTGCTCGGCAGGTCGGGGAACAGGTGGTGCTCGATCTGGTAGCAGAGGTTGCCGCTCATGAAAGCCATGATCGGGCCGGCATGGAAGTTGGCCGATCCGAGCATCTGCCGCAGGTACCACTCGGCGTGGGTCTCCTGCTCGAACTCCTCCTTGGTGAATTTCTCTGCGCCGTCGGGGAAGTGGCCGCAGAAGATGACCATGTAGGACCAGTAGTTACGAATGAGATTGGCCACCGCGTTGGCGCCCAGGGTGTGCTTCCAGTTCCGTCCGGCCAGGGCCGGAAAGACGATGTAGTCCTTGCCGACCTGCTTGCCGACCTTCTTGCCGATGATGCGCAGGTCCTTGCGCATCTCGCCCATGGTCTTCTCACCCTTGCGCCACTTGGTCGTCTCGACACCGTGCAGGGCGACGCCCCACTCGAAAAGGGTGCCCAGCAGGAAGTTGTAGACCGGGTTGCCGATCATCCACTTCTCCCAGCGTTGATCGCGGGTCAGACGCATGATGCCGTAACCGATATCGTCATCGAGGCCGACGACGTTGGTGTACTTGTGGTGAATGTAGTTGTGCGACTTCTTCCAGTGCACTGTCGGTGACGTGGTGTCCCACTCCCATTCCGTGGAGTGGATCTCCGGATCGTTCATCCAGTCCCACTGACCGTGGGTGATGTTGTGCCCGAGTTCCATGTTCTCGATGATCTTGGCCGCGGCGAGCATGCCCGTTCCCGCCACCCAGGCGAACTTGTTGCGGCTCTTGAACAGTGCGATACGCCCGCCCACGGCCAGTCCGCGCTGCAGCTGGATGGCCCTGCGGATGTAGCGCGCGTCGCGTTCGCCACGGGATTCCTCGATGTCGGTCCGGATCGCGTCCAGCTCGCGTTCGAGTTCGGCGACGTCCTCGGGCGTCAGGTGTGCGTATTCCTTGATATCGGTGATGGCCATGCTGAGCCTCCTAGACGTTGATGGTGCAGTTGCCGGACACTGCCGAGATACAGGTCTGAATGCGGTCGCCCTCGCCGTGCTCGGTTCCGGACCGGAAGTCCCGGACGTGGCCGGATTCCAAGGGCAACACGCAGGTTTGGCAGATACCCATCCGGCAGCCGAACGGCATCTGGATACCCACCTTCTCGCCGGCTTCCAGCAGCGAGGTGGCACCGTCGACTTCGACGGTCTTGTCCGACAGGGCGAACGTCACGGTGCCACCCTCACCGCCCTTGTCGGTTCGGGCGATGACGAAGCGCTCCATGTGCAGTTGGTCCTCGGGCACGCCGGCCTCGGTCCACACCTTTTCGATCGTGTCGAGCATCGCGGGCGGGCCGCACGCCCAGGTGGGCCGTTCCTTCCAGTCCGGGACGATGTGTTCGAGGTCGCCGAAATCGAGGTGTCCCGCCTCGTCGGTCAGCTGCAGGTGCAGCCGATAATCCGTCCRGCCGTCGTGCAACTCCTGCAACTCGTCGTGAAAGATCACGTCGCCCGCGGACGGGGCGGAGTGCACGTGCACGATGTCGGCGGACTGGCCGCGCGCCGCGATCGACCGCAACATCGCCATCACGGGCGTGATACCGCTGCCCGCGGTGACGAACAGCGCTTTGGCCGGTGGCGGGTCGGGCATCGCGAAGTCGCCCTTCGGCGCCGCCAGGCGAACGATCGTTCCGGACTCCACGCCGTTCACCAGGTGCGTCGACAGGAAACCCTCCGGCGTGGCCTTGACGGTGATCGAGATGAGCTTGTTGTCACGCTTGGGGACCGAGGTCAGCGAGTAGGACCGCCAGTGCCACCGGCCGTTGATCCGCAGACCGATCCCGACGTACTGGCCGGGCTGGTAATCGGCCGCGAATCCCCACCCCGGCTTGATGATCACCGTGGCGGAGTCCTCGGTTTCCCTGCGCACATCCACCACCTCGCCGCGCAGTTCGCGGGCGGTCCACAGCGGGTTGAGCATCTTCAGGTAGTCGTCGGGCAGCAGCGGGGTCGTCATGCGCGCTGCCAGGCCACGGATCATGTTGATCTTCGGCGTGGTGGCGGTGGCCACGTCGCGCGCGGGCGCTTCACTCCATCGGGTCAGTCCACGCAGATTCAGCACCATGGCACGCCCCTTGGGACAGTCTTCGGTGAACACATGTACACCGGACTACCCGCCTGCGACGCGGTTCACACATCGCGGTGAAAACTGCCCGCCTCAGCGGATGGTGCTGAGCCCGCCGTCCACCGGAATGATGGTCCCGGTGATGTAGCTGCTGGCCCGGCTGGCCAGGAACACGGCGATGCCGGCCATGTCATCGGGCTGACCCACCCGCTTCAACGGCAGCGCCGCGCCGACGGCCTCTTCCCCGGCGGACATCAGCACCTTGGTCATCTTCGACGGGAAGAGCCCGGGCGCGATCGCGTTGACCAGGATCTTGGGCGCCAGCTCCCCGGACAGGTGCCGGGTCAGCATGTGCACGGCGGCCTTGCTGGCGCTGTAGGAGAAGTTGTCGCGGCCGATCTCCGGCACGAAGAACCCGTCGATGCTGCCGGTGTTGATCACCCGCGCCGGGTCCTCCTCGGTGGCGGCGGCCTCCAGCAGCGGCACCAGCGCCCGGGTCAGCAGGAAGACGCCCTTGACGTTGACGTCGAAGACCTTGTCGAAGCCTGATTCCGGGAACTCGCCGAACGGCGCGCCCCAGGCCGCGCCGGCGTTGTTGAACAGCACGTGGACGGCGTCCTCACGGGCCGCCACGGCGTCGGCGAGGGTCTGCACACCCTCGGCGGTGCCCAGGTCGGCGGGGATCCCCTCGACGGCGCCCAGCGGTGACAGCTCGGCGACCACCGATTCCAGTTCGGCTTCCTTGCGGGCCGCCAGGTAGACCTTGGCCGCGCCCGCCTGCAGCAGGCCGCGGGCGATCATCACGCCGATACCGCGGCCGCCACCGGTGACCACGGCGACCTTGCCGTCGAGGGAAAACAGGCCGGTCATTTCTGGGCACCGCCCAGGGGCTGTTCGTTGCGGATCGTCTCGTCGCGGATCAGCCCCCGCAGCAGCGCGGTGCTGAACTCCACCGCGATCTCCTGGGCGGTGCGGCGGCCGTGCGGGCGCAGCCAGCGGTAGGCGCCGAGCGTCATGCCGATGTAGCCGAGCGCCAATACATGCGAGTCGCAGTCGTAGAACTCGCCGCTGGCGATGCCGCGGTCGATGACATCGCGGACATGCTCGTAGACGGTGGACTCGGCCTTGCGGATGTAGGCGACCTGCTCCTCGGTGAACCACTCCGAGATATAGGGGCCCTCCTGGAAGTAGACGGCGGCGGCCTCCAGATCGTTGGCGATGCCGGTGAGCAGCCGCCGGGTGAAGTGGTAGATCGTCTCCCGGGCCGTGGCAGTGGGATCATCGTGCAGGGCGTCGACGGTGAAGTCGGCGGTGCGTTTGTAGATGTCCCAGAGGATCAGCGACTTGCTGGCGTAGTAGTGGTAGACAGTGGCCTTGTTGAGGCCGACCGCGTCGGCCACATCGTCCATCCGGGTGCCGTGGTACCCACGGGCGGCGAACAGCTTGGCGGCGACCGCCAGCAACTCGTCGCGGCGGGACGATCCGTTGGGTGCCGACTCGGTGGACATGACTACTCACTATCTGCAGACCGGGGTGACCCGGGATTACCAATCAACTGGTTGGCCAGTCTAGGCATTAAGACGGTTACGGTGTCCCGACATGTGCGGTTAGGTCTAAACTCCTGAGAAAGCGGCCGTGCCTGGGAGGTACTGATGGATCCGAATCCTGATTACGACATCAGCGATGAAGGCGAGTTCTTCTTCAGCTGGCTGGCTTGGGGTCTTCGCGGCGTCTACCCGCCCCCGGCCTACCCGCCGGTCTAGACCGTCCGACACAGAAGCACCCGCACGCCTTGGCGTGACGGGTGCTTTTCTGCATTCGGGGCCATCTCGTTTTCGACGCCAGGGTTGTTCTCGATCGCGGATTGCAACCCTGGCGTAGAAATCGGCAATTCAGGTTAGGCCGCGGCCGCCTTCACCGCGTCGCTGACCTCGTTGCGCAGCTTCAGGAACTCCGGTGACTTGCGCAGCTCGTCGGCCTCTATCCCGGAGCGCGGCAGCTCCGAGGGCAGGTCGAGTGCGACCTTGCCGGGCCGGCGGGTCAGCACCACGATCCGCGATCCCAGGAAGGCGGCCTCGTCGGCGCTGTGGGTGACGAACACCGTGGTGCGCCCCGACTCGGCGCTGACCTGACGCACGTCGTCCTGCAGCCGTTCGCGGGTCAGCGCGTCCAGTGCGGCGAACGGTTCGTCGAGCAGGAACAGCGGGGTCTCGGCCGCCAGTGCCCGCGCGATCGCGACGCGCTGCTGCTGCCCACCGCTGATCTCCCAGATCTTGCGGTCACCGGTGCCCTCCAGCCCGACGCGCTCCAAGAGCTGATCGCGCCGCTCGGCGCGCCGCTCGCGGGGCACCTTCGCGTATTTGAGAGCCAGGTCGACGTTGCCGCCGACGGTGCGCCAGGGGAACAGCCGCGGCTGCTGGAACACCACGCCCGAGGTGACACCCGGTGTGGGCGAGGCACCTTCGACGCGCACCTCACCCGCGGTGGGTTCCTCGAAGCCGGCGATCAGCCGTAGCAGCGTGCTCTTACCGCAGCCCGACGCGCCGACCAGCACCAGGAACGCGCCCGGCTCGACATCGAGATCGACCGGTCCCAGCGCGGTGACGTCACCGTAGCGGTGCGCGACGTTCGCGATCCGCAGACCGCCGCGGGTGGCGATGTCACTGTTTGAGGGCATCGGGAAGACCCTTGGTGTAGATGGCGTCCTGGAACGTCGTCAGCGGCGCCGCCTCCGGGATCTGCTTCTGCTCGGCGAGGAACTCCGAGGCGCTCTGCAGGTTGGCCGCGATGTTGCCGGGCTTGCCGTCCGACCCGAGCCACTCGGGGGAGGCGACCTCGGCCGGCGTCAGGTAGACGCCCTGCTTGAGCTGTCCGGCAAGGTCTTCCGGTGTCAGACCGACCTCGGCGGCGATGGCCTTGGCGGCGGCTTCCGGGTCATCTTTGATGACGTCGAGGGCCCGCGCTTCCTGCTGGCGCCAGATGTCGACGACCTCGGGGTGCGCGTCGGCGAACTCGGTGCGCACCGCGCCGAGGTCCAGCGTCGGCTTACCGTCCTTGGCCAGCTGGYGGCTGGTGATCAGGTCCTTGCCGGACTTGCGCAGGTCGTCCAGGGTGGGCAGCCAGGTGTAGGCGGCGTCGATGTCACCGCGGTCCCACGCCGCCAGGATCGCCTGGGGCTGCAGGTCGATCAGCTGAACGTCATTGGGCGTCAAGCCGTTCTGCGAGAGCGCCGCGAGCAGGCTGTAGTGGGCCGTCGACGCGAACGGGGTGGCGATCCGCTTGCCCTTCAGCTCGGGGATGGTGTTGACGTTCGCGGCGTTGCGCACCACCAGCGCCTCGTTGTCGCCGGCGACGTCGAGGACGAATGCCACCTTGTAGGGGATGTTCAGCGGGGCGGACAGGCCGCGTGCCACCGGGCTGGAACCCAGCGCACCGAAGTCGAGTTCCTTGGCGATGAACGCGGTGTTCACGTCGGCGCCGGAGTCGAACTTGATCCACTTGATGTTGAAGTCGGGCAGTGCCTCTTCGAGCCACTTGTTGTTCTTGACGATCAGGTCGCCGCTGGGGAAGGACTGGTAGCCGATGCGGATGGTCTCCTTGTCGGAGTCGCTTCCGGAGTTGTCCACCGCGCAACCGGCCAGCGCGAGAGCGCTGGCGGCAACTGCCAGTAGGGCTTTGAACTTCATCTAGATTTTTCCTCTCCAGGGGACGGCGCGCCGTTCGGCGGCGCGAAGTAGACCGTCGATGATCAGGCCCGAAAAACCGATGGCGAAAATACCGACCAGCACAACCGGGGTGTTGTTGTAATTGCTTGCGTCCTTGACCAATCCGCCGATACCGGGGATGCCGTTGAACAGTTCGGCGGCGACCACCGAGGAGTAGGCCATGCCGACCGCCAGCCGGATGCCGGTGAAGGTCTCCGGCAGCGCCGAGGGCACCACCACATCGCGGATCACCTGAATCCGGGTGGCGCCCAGCGCCCGGGCCGCTTCCTGCAGACCCACGGGCGCGGCGACGACGGCCGCGGTGGTGGCCACCGCGGCGGGCGGCAGCGCAGCCAGCGCCAGCAGGGTGATCTTCGGGGCCTCATCGATGCCGAGCCAGATCACCAGGAGGAAGAAGTAGGCCAGCGGCGGCAGCGCCCGCAGGAACGTCAGCCACGGCTCCAGCACGCTGCGCAGCCAGCCGACCGACCCCATCAACAGGCCGAGCAGGACACCGAGCACCACACCGATCACGACACCGGCGAAGACCCGGCGCAGCGTCATGTAGAGGTGCTCGTAGAGCAGGTAGCCGGCGTAGCCGCGGGTGCCGTCATGGGTGGTGGAGACATCGACGAACGCGCGCCACACGGTGCTGGGGTAGGGCACGAAGGTCTCGTTCCAGATGCCCAGGGTCGCGACGGTCTGCCAGACGGCGAAGAACACCAGGACCGAGAGCAGCGGCAGCCCCGCCTTGGTGAGCAGGCCCTTCCACCGCTGGGAGGGTGCGGCCGAGCGCGACGGATCGACTTTCGGCTCGTCGGGCACGATATCAACGAAGACAGACACTGCTGGCCGACTTTCTCTCGCTGTGAGAACTGTTGGAAGAAATGCGCTGGGGCGTTTGGCCTCAGCGGCAACAGCAAGGGTCGGCGGACAGCGACTTGTTCACCCGCGTATTAGAACCGCGGGGTGAACGACCGGGAAGATCTGGAATCGCGGTGAGTTTTATCCCGCGGCGGGTCGCGGCAACGCGCGGATGGCGTACCGGACCGCCAGCACCATCAGCGTGGTGGTGACCAGGAACAGCGGCCAGCCCATGGCCAGCCGCGCCGCCGCCAGCAGTTCGGCCTGGTCACTGTCGTACAGGTGGTTCTGCACCAGAAAGCGCGACCACGACACGGCGGCCATCACCGCGGTGACGATGTCGAAGGCCAGTCGTACCCGCGGTACCCGTCGCCACGCGCCGTCGCGTCCGGTCGCCCATGCCCACACGACTCCGACCAGGGGGCGCCGGATCGCGATGGATGCGGTGAACAGGATGGCCATCACCAGGGCGATCCAGATACCGGGCAGATAGAAGTCCTTGGCTTGCCCGGTGACCAAGGCCAGTCCGGTGCATAGCGCCACGCCGGCGAATCCCCACAGTGCCGGCCGCAACGATTCCCGGTGCGCCAGTTGCCAGGCCAGCACCAGGGCGGCGACCGTCAGCGCCGCGACGACCGCGGGGATGCGTCCGAGCGCCGCGGCGGTCACCGCGTAGGTGGTGACCGGCAGCGCCGAATAGACCAGTCCGCGGATACCGCCCGCTCGTTCCAGCAGACCGTCCAGCGGCGCGTCCCTCACGCCCGCCGAGCGTACCGATCCACCTAGGCGACGGGCTCCACCACGGTTTCAGTCTGTCGGCGCGCCCGAAGCGACGCCAAGGCCGAGGTGGTCGAGGCGGACAGCGTCGCGGCCCGGCTGCGGACGTTTCCGACCCAACCGTCCATGCGCGCGCGCAGTGGCACGCTCGGCTCGGGTATGGCGGGCAGCCAATCGTCGACCGTGGCGAGCACCCCGGCTGCCGGGGCCACCGGACCGAGTTTCTCGCGATAGGCCTCCCCGCAGCCGACGCAATTCACCTCGTAGCGAAGCAGATTCGGCCCCAGCTCGACGAAGGAGTACTCGGCCACCGCGACACAACGCGGGCAGCGGGCCTTACCGCGTTCGACCACGAATTCCATGGAGTACATGGTGGGGTCACCGGCGGCGGTGCGGATCAATCCGTCCCATGTCGATGCACGTTCGCAGCGCAAACGAGATGCGGCCTGCGTTTCCACTAGCGGGGGTTCTCGACGCGCCGCGGCGGATCGGTGATCACCTGACGATCGGGGGCGTCGTCACCGTCGCGGCGATGGTTCTTCACGTCGGGGTCGAGCTTGTCGATGTGTTTGCTGCGCTCGTCGAGATCCTCAAGATGGGTCGCGGCCGTCTCCTGATGAGAGGATGCCCGCTCGCTGAGCCTGCGGGCCTCGGCAGCCTTGGCCTCCGCTTCGGCCGCCGCCGCACGCGCCCGGGCATCGGTCTCGTCGGCCAGCGCCTGCCGCTTGGCCACCTGCTCACGCTCGGATTCGAGTTCGGTGCGCAACCGCTGGGCCTCATCGCGCCTGCTCTGAGTGCGTTTGTTGCGGGCCAGCAGGATCAGGCCGACGACGACCACCAAGGCCACCACCGCCGCCACAATGATCCAGAGGGTGTTGTTGTCAGACATCTCGACTCCTTCGGAGGATGGACGCGCCGCATTTATCGACGCGCCCGGCAATTACGTGCATTCCCCGCAGTCCGCGTGCCGAAACTCTCCGACGAGGAATGATGGCGGGCGTGACGCAAGTGACAGGCCGGTTGTGGCGGAATGGCGAACCGCGCGACGACGAGTTCACCTTCGATGCGATCTCGGACTGCCTGGCCTCCGAGGACCAACTGGTATGGGCCGATATCTACGACCCGGACCACGACGCCCTGCTGGCACTGGCGCACGAGCTGCGCCTCAACATCTGGGCCGTCGAGGACGCGACCGCACCGAAGGAACGCACCAAAGCCGCTGTCTACCAATCACATACGTTCTTCACGGTGTACGCGCTGGACGTCCGCGATACCGACGGCGACAGCGATTCCATGCTGGTCAAGCACCGCATCTCGGCCTTCGTACTGCCCCGCGGACTCATCACCGTCCGGCTGCCGACCATCGGCGGTGAGGATCCCGCCTTCGATATCGGCGAGGTGTCCCGCCGCTTCGACGAACTCGGCGGGCAGTCCCACGGGGTCGGCTCGCTGGTGCACGGCCTACTCGACGTGGTGGTGGACGGACATTTCGATGCCGTCCAGGCCCTCGATGACGCCATCGAATCACTGGAAGATGAACTGTTCTCCGACGACGGGCCGCCACATGGCCTGCAGCGGCGGACCTTCCGGGTCCGCAAGGATCTGGTGGACCTGCGCCGGGTGGTGTTGCCGGTACGCGAGGTGGTCAGCACCATCCAGCACCGCCGGCTCGACGCCAAGACCTCACCCGAGCTCGACCCGCTCTACGCCGACCTGTACGACCACGTGCTGCGCGCCTCGGAATGGACGGAATCGCTCCGCGACATGGTCACCACCGTGTTCGAGACGAATCTGTCGTTGCAGGACGCCCGGCTGAACACCGTGATGAAGAAGCTCACCGGGTGGGCCGCGATCATCGCGGTGCCGACCGCGATCACCGGGTTCTACGGCCAGAACGTCCTCTATCCGGGACTGGAGACCGTCGGGGGCTTCCTCACCAGCTCGGCGCTGATCGTCGCGCTGGTGATGATCCTGTACGTGATGTTCAAGCGCCGCGACTGGCTCTAGGCACTCCACTTCGACCAGCTCCTCGCCTGACTCAGCGCGACCTCGACAGTGCGCAAATGCGCGATCCATCGACCGGAGATCGCGCATTTCGTCACGTTGGGCGGGTTAAGCGGACCGCTCACCGCCAGAGGGGCATGCGCACAATCGCGGCGTGGATGCGAGACTCTTCGGATGATCATCGGGATACCGCGCGAGTCTCAAGCAGGTGAGACTCGTGTTGCCGCCACGCCGCAGACCGTCGGCCAGATCCTCAAGCTCGGCTACTCCGTCGTCGTCGAATCCGGCGCCGGGGTCGCCTCGAGCTTCTCGGACGCCGCCTATGAGCAGGCCGGCGCCAGCATCGGCTCACCCTGGACCGCCGATGTCGTACTGAAGGTCAACGCACCCGATGACGCCGAGATCGCCGCGGTCAAGGATGGCGCGACGCTGGTCAGCCTGATCTCTCCGGCCCTGCGCCCCGAACTCCTCGAGAAGCTCTCGACCCGCCCCATCACCGTGCTGGCCATGGACGCGGTACCGCGCATCTCGCGCGCCCAGTCCCTGGACGTGCTGTCCTCGATGGCCAACATCGCCGGCTACCGCGCCGTCGTGGAGGCCGCGCACGCGTTCGGGCGGTTCTTCACCGGTCAGGTCACCGCCGCGGGCAAGGTCCCCCCGGCCAAGGTGCTCGTCGTGGGCGCCGGGGTGGCCGGTCTGGCCGCGATCGGCGCCGCGGGCAGCATGGGCGCCATCGTGCGGGCCACCGACCCGCGACCCGAGGTCGCCGACCAGGTCAAGTCACTGGGCGGGGAGTATCTATACGTCGACAAGGAGGTGGCCGAGGTCTCGGCCACCGGCTACGCCAAGGAGATGGGCGAGGACTACAAGGTCCGCGAGGCCGCGCTCTACGCCGAGCAGGCGGCCGACGTCGACATCATCATCACCACCGCACTGATCCCCGGCCGGCCGGCGCCCCGCATCATCACCGCCGACATGGTGGCCTCGATGAAGCCGGGCAGCGTGATCGTCGACATGGCCGCGGCCAACGGCGGCAACGTCGAGGGCACGGTGAAGGATCAGGCGATCCTCACCGACAACGGCGTGACGATCATCGGCTACACCGATCTGGCCGGGCGGCTACCGGCAACGGCTTCTCAGCTCTACGGCACCAACCTGGTGAACCTGCTCAAGTTGCTCACCCCGGAGAAGGACGGCCTGCTCACGCTGAACTTCGACGACGTCGTGCAGCGTTCGGTGACCGTCGTGCGCGACGGCCAGACCACCTGGCCCCCGCCACCGGTGCAGGTCTCGGCGGCCCCGGCGTCTGCTGCCGCGGCCGCCCCGGTCCAGGCCCCCAAGGCCAAGGAGCCGATGACGGCCGGGCGCCGGTTGGGCATCACGTTCGCTGCGGCCGCGGTGCTGTTCGCGCTGATCGCACTCTCCCCCGCCGCGCTGCAGGTGCACCTGACAGTCTTCGCCCTGGCGATCGTCATCGGGTACTACGTGATCGGCCACGTGCACCATGCGCTGCACACTCCGCTGATGTCGGTGACCAACGCGATCTCCGGGATCATCGTCGTCGGCGCCCTGCTGCAGATCGGTCACGGGAACACCCCGATCACGGTGCTCGCGACCGTGGCGATCCTGCTGGCCAGCATCAACGTGTTCGGCGGGTTCGCGGTGACGCGTCGCATGCTCGCAATGTTCTCTAGAAGCTGATGTTCTCCCGCAGCTAGCCCTGCGCCCCTTCCTCGACTCATCTGATCCGAATGGAAATGGATTCCATGCTCACGGTAGAGACTGCCGCCACCTCGGCCTACGTCGTCGCGGCCCTGCTGTTCATCCTCGCGCTGGCCGGGCTGTCCAAGCACGAAACGTCGAAGGCGGGCAACACCTTCGGCATGGCCGGCATGGCCGTGGCGCTGGTCGCGACCGTCGCGCTCGCGCTGAACCGCCACATCGAGCCGCTCGGGCTCGGGCTGCTGGTCGGGGCCATGGCGATCGGTGCCGCGATCGGTCTGTGGCGCGCCCGGGTGGTCGAGATGACCGGCATGCCCGAACTCATCGCGCTGCTGCACAGCTTCGTCGGTCTGGCCGCGGTGCTGGTGGGCTGGAACGGCTACCTGCACGTCGAAGCCGATCCCGGCGGCGCCGAGGCGGCCGTCCTCGCCGGCGAAGGCCTGCTGGGCATCCACTCCGCCGAGGTGTTCGTCGGCGTCTTCATCGGTGCGGTGACGTTCACCGGCTCGATCGTGGCGAACCTCAAGCTGTCGGCCCGGATCAAGTCCACACCGTTGATGCTGCCGGG
Organism: Mycobacterium sp. P4_H6; assembly: GCF_056400845.1. Taxonomy (NCBI): domain Bacteria; kingdom Bacillati; phylum Actinomycetota; class Actinomycetes; order Mycobacteriales; family Mycobacteriaceae; genus Mycobacterium; species Mycobacterium sp. P4_H6. The sequence goes on from NZ_JBFUKN010000041.1 coordinate 19,921, forward strand.
CAAGAACTTCCTCAACGTGGGCGCGCTCGTCGTCTTCATCGCCCTCACCGTGTGGTTCGTCATCGACCCGCACCTGTGGCTGCTCGTCGTCGTCACCGTGCTGGCGCTGCTGCTGGGCTGGCACCTGGTTGCCTCCATCGGCGGCGGCGACATGCCCGTGGTGGTCTCGATGCTCAACAGCTACTCGGGCTGGGCCGCGGCGGCCTCGGGCTTCCTGCTGTCCAACGACCTGCTGATCATCACCGGCGCGCTGGTCGGCTCCTCGGGTGCCTACCTGTCCTACATCATGTGCAAGGCCATGAACCGGTCCTTCATCTCCGTCATCGCCGGAGGCTTCGGCATCGAGGCCGGCCCCGCCCAGGACAAGGACTACGGCGAGCACCGCGAGATCAACGCCGACGCCGCCGCCGAACTGCTGTCCTCAGCCAGCTCGGTCATCATCACCCCCGGCTACGGCATGGCGGTGGCCCAGGCCCAGTACGGCGTGGCCGATCTGACCCGCAAGCTGCGCGAGCGCGGTATCAACGTCCGCTTCGGCATCCACCCCGTCGCCGGCCGGCTGCCCGGCCACATGAACGTGCTGCTGGCCGAGGCCAAGGTGCCCTACGACATCGTCCTGGAAATGGACGAAATCAACGACGACTTCGACGGCACCACCGTCGTGCTGGTCATCGGCGCCAACGACACCGTCAACCCGGCCGCCTCCGAAGACCCCTCCAGCCCGATCGCCGGCATGCCGGTGCTCACGGTGTGGAACGCCGACAACGTCATCGTGTTCAAACGCTCCATGGCCTCGGGCTACGCCGGCGTGCAAAACCCGCTGTTCTTCCGGGACAACACCCAGATGCTCTTCGGCGACGCCAAGGACCGGGTGGACGCGATCAACGCCGCACTGTGACCCCGTGACGCGGCTGCCCGCCTGGTCGGTGCCCGCGTTCTTCATCGTCGGCGCCATCTCGCAGTACATCGGGGCCGCGATCGGGGTCTTCCTGTTCGAGACGACCGACCCTGCGGCGGTCGCCTGGCTGCGTGCGACCGCGGCCGCGCTGGTGCTCCTCGCCTGGCGCCGACCGTGGCGGCGGACCTGGACGCGACGCGGCATCGCGGTCGCCGGCGGGTTCGGCATCGTGACGGTCGGGATGAACGTCGCCTTCTTCGAAGCGATCGCCCGGATCCCGCTGGGCACCGCGGTGGCCATCGAGTTCCTGGGTCCGGTGGCGGTCGCGACGTTCGGGTCGCGACGGCCGCGCGACATCCTCGCGGTGGCGATGGTGGCGGCGGGCGTCGCCCTACTGGCCGGGGTCCAGACCGGCGCCGACACACTGGGCATCGTCTTCGCGCTCGTCGCCGCCGCGCTGTGGGCCGGCTACATCCTGCTCGGTAAGCGCGTCGCCGACGCGGGCGCCGGACTGGACTCGCTGGCGGTCGGGATGGCGGTGGCCGCGGCCGTGCTGGCGGCTCCGCTGTTGAGCGGCCAACTGCTCGATGACCCGACCGTGTTCACCGAACCCCGAACCTGGCTGTTCGGTCTCGGCGTCGGCGTGCTGTCCACGGCGGTGCCGTACGCGTTCGATCAGGTGGTGCTCACCCGGGTGGGCCGGGCGCGGTTCGCGCTGCTGCTGGCCTTGCTTCCGGCGACGGCGGCCGTGGTCGGCGCTGCGGTGTTGCACCAGGTTCCGGCGGTCGCAGAGGCGGCGGGTATTGCCCTGGTGATGGCCGCTCTGGTCATCAGCGCGGGCGGGCAGGATGCGGCAACGGGGCCGGTCGGCGGCTAGTGTCACCCGTCAACCGCACACCTAAAAGGGCGGTGGGTTGGCTTCGTAGTGGGCGCGGTTGAGCCCGCGTTCGTGGGCTATTCGGTAGGCCCGGTTCTGCGCCCGGGTGCGTTTTCGCTTGGGAGTGGCGAATTCTCGGTGCGCGCTGGGAGGTGGGGCCGGTGGCAACACGAGGGCTGCGGTCGACTGCGCGATCTGCGGGAAGAACAGCGTCCCGCCTGGTGTGGTGGTGTACACCCGGCCGTTGGGGGCCGTGATCGTGATCGTGCCATCGGCGTGCTGCTGGTCGTTCCAGCCACCCGGTCCGCTGTGAAAAGTCTTGATCAAGTGGTGAATTCGGCAGTACAACTTCGTGTTCGACGGATGCGTCGGACCGTAGGGCCACGGGGTCGTATGGTCGATATCGCAGCGCGCGACCGGGACATTGCACCCGGGCCAGCGGCAGGTCAGATCCCGACAGCCGATGAACTCGGTGAGCGCGCGAGACGGTTGGTAGCCGCGCTCGGCCCCCAGATCGGCTGCCGTAGGCACGGCCCGGACGGTGGCGCGCGGTCTCATCTCGCGGACCTGTTCGGCGGGGACAGGTCCATAGCCGGGCAGTAGCGCGGGACGGTCCGATCTGCCCTCGACAGTGTCCCGGTCGCCGTGCAGGTGGAGGACGATGTGTCCGTGGGGTGCCTCGTTGCCGGCGGCCGGACATTCCTGCTGCCCGCACAAGCACGGCAAGCTGGTCGCGCCCAGGGCGAGCGGCTCGACAGCATCGGCGCGGCGTTCGGCGACAGTGCGTGGATCATCCGGGCACACCGTGCGGGCCAGCTCATCGAGGCGCTGATCGAACACCGCACCGGCGGTGGCATCGAGGCGGCCGTAGATCTCGACCAGCCCGCCACCGCACGGCTCCACCGTGATGCTGCGGGCACGCCGGGATTCCCGGGCCCGGCGCACCGCATCGGGATCGACGTCGATGACCATCCAATCGACGAGCTCGGAGACGCGGTCATCGGAGAGCCCGTTCCACGAAGGCGCCGCCTTGGCGAGCAGGGCGTCGATGACGGACATTATGTCGGGGTCGGTGATCAGCCCGGTGCGGTGCAGGATGATCCGCAGCACCCGCAGATCCACCACGCCGGTGGCGAAGACCTCGGCGAAGCGGGGCAGGTGAGTGAGCAGGGTGCGGCCCTGGGTGATCATGGTGCAAGCGCGGCCGCGGCTGAGCCCGAGTTCGGCGCCGAGTTCGGCGGCGACCAGCTCCCAGTCATCGACGATCAGGTCCTCGAACGCATTGCCCAGCTCCGCCATCCGGGCGACCGCGAACGCGCCCGCGGCCAGTATCTTCGCGGCCACCGCGGTGCGTTCGGCGCGCAGCTGCTCGCGTACGGCGTCCAGTGCCGTCGCCGCCTCCGCCGTCGCCTTCATTCTTCGAACATACATTCGACCACCGACAATTCCTGGCACGCGTTCGTATGGCGCCTGGAGAGGGCCCCAGATTCCGCCGGAACCGCCACGCGAGGCTAGGTTCGCAGACCGTAAGTGAGCAGCGTCGCCAACTCGGTGTAGGCCTCGGCATCGCTCAGACCGGTCGCGGTGGCGACGCCACGCTGCTGGATGCGGACCATCATCGTCGCGATGAGGTCGGCGGCGAAGGAGGCGTTCACCGCGCGGAATGTTCCTGCGCCGACACCGTCCTCGATCAGTTCCCGGACCCGTGTCGCGGCCGCGGCGGTGTTGGCTTCGTAGACGTCGCGGGCCGGGGCGAAGGCATTCAGGTCGGCCATGAATACGTCGGACGCGATGGCCAGCTCCCGGCCGACCGCGGTGAGGTAGGCCGAGACACGTTCTTCGAGATTCTCGGTCTGCGCCATGGCCGCTTCGACGGCCACGGTCGCGCGCTTGAAGAAATGCACCGTCACGCGCCTGACCAACTCGTCCTTGCTAGCGGCCAGCGCATACAGCGTGGATTTCGAGCACCGTAACCGGGACGCCAAGTCATCGAGGGTCAGATGGCTGAACCCTTCGTCCAAGAACAACGCCAGCAGATCATCGAACAGCTTGGTTTGCCGACGTGTGGCGAAACCACCCTCCAACAGGTCGGACATACCGCAATAGTACTGCACGCGATCATCCAGTACTCTTTCTGACGATACTGCTTGATCCGTCTGAGTACCGTTTTGCGAGAGGTGACTGCTGTGCCCGTGGACCGCCTGCTCCCTTCCGACGAGGCGCAAGAGCTCATCGCGCTGACCCGCGATATCGCCGACAAGGTCCTCGACCCGATCGTCGACGCCCACGAGAAGGCCGAAACCTATCCCGATGGGGTGTTCGCGCAACTCGGCGCGGCCGGACTGCTGAGCCTGCCGCAGCCCGAGGAATGGGGCGGCGGCGGTCAACCGTTCGAGGTGTACCTGCAGGTCCTCGAGGAGATCGCGGCGCGCTGGGCCGCCGTGGCCGTCGCGGTGAGCGTGCACAGTCTGTCCTCGCACCCACTGCTGGCCTTCGGCACCGATGAGCAGAAGCAACAGTGGCTGCCCGGAATGCTCTCCGGTGACCAGATCGGCGCGTACAGCCTCTCGGAGCCGCAGGCCGGTTCCGACGCCGCGGCGCTGCGGTGCTCCGCGACCTACGACGGTGACGGCTACGTGCTCAACGGATCGAAATCCTGGATCACCCACGGGGGCGTCGCGGATTTCTACACACTGTTCGCGCGCACCGGTGAAGGCTCGAAGGGGATCAGCTGCTTCCTGGTTCCCGGCGACCTGGACGGCCTGACCTTCGGCAAGCCCGAGGAGAAGATGGGCCTGCACGCAGTCCCCACCACCGCGGCGTTCTACGACAACGCCCGCGTCGACTCCGACCGGCTGATCGGCACTGAGGGACAGGGACTTTCGATCGCCTTCTCCGCCCTGGACTCCGGCCGGCTGGGCATCGCGGCAGTGGCCGTCGGCATCGCCCAGGCCGCCCTCGATGATGCGACGCGGTATGCGAACGAGCGAACCACGTTCGGCCGCAAGATCATCGACCATCAGGGACTGGGTTTCCTGCTGGCCGACATGGCGGCCGCGGTGATCAGCGCCCGCGCCACGTATCTGGATGCCGCGCGGCGCCGGGATCTGGGCATGCCGTATTCGGCGCAGGCCAGCGTGGCAAAACTGGTCGCCACGGACGCCGCCATGAAGGTCACCACCGATGCCGTCCAGGTGCTCGGCGGGGTCGGCTACACCCGCGACTTCCGCGCCGAGCGGTACATGCGGGAAGCCAAGATCACGCAGATATTCGAGGGCACCAACCAGATTCAGCGGTTGGTCATCGCACGCGGGCTCACTGGCTGACGAATTCGTTTATTGCAGACAGGAACTCGTCGGGCTTCTCCACCATCGGGCTGTGCCCTGCTCCGGCAATGATGCGTGGAGACAGGCCGGCCGCCAGATACCGGGTGACATTGGGATCCGTCGGCGTGAGCGCATCGGTCTCACCCCAGATCACCAACACCGGCTTACCCAGGCCGGTCAACGTGTCCGCGACCGACACCGGCGCGCCCTGCTTGGAATCGCACACGCCCCTATAAGTGAGCCGCTCCAGTGACCGGTGGGCGAACTGCGGCACCGGGTAATCCGCGGCGAAACCGGTCTGCAACGAACTCTCGGTGATCGCCGGAACCTCACGGAAGTGATCCATGGCGGGTCCGAGCACCGGCCAGCACACCATCTTTCCCAGCAACGGCATGGACACCAGCTCGACGGCGGCAGGCGTATCCGAGACCACCACCCGCTCCACCACCTCCGGGTAGCGGTCCGCAAACACCGATGCGACGCTGCCGCCCATCGAGTGACCGATGATCACCGCCTGCCGAATACCCAAGGCCGTCAACGCATTGTGTACCACGGCCGCCTGGCCATCGGCCTGAAATTGCCGCGGATCACCCGGCGCCTCGGAACCACCGTGCCCGACGAGGTCGATGGCGACGACGCGTCGGTCACGCGCCAATCGCGACGCCACCTCCTCCCACCATTCGATGGAGGCCGAATACCCGTGCAGCAGCACGATGGCTCGCTCACCGGGCGGCCCGTACTCCCGGACGTTCACATCGGGGCCATCGAGTTGCAGCACATGGCCCCCGGCGAACGGTTCGGCGGCACGCGTCGTACCGGTCACCACGAACGCGTTCACCAGCGCCGCGACGATGACTGCGACGAGGGCCACCACGGCGATCCGGAACTTCACCTCTGGCACGGTACTGGCCCAGGGCTTTCCGGCGCGACGGATTTACTCCGGCGGCGATATCACGGTGATGACGGTGCCGCGACCGGACATCGAGTCGATCTCCAGTGCGCCACCCATGGCCTCGAAACGCGCCAGCAGCGAGCCCAGCCCGATATGGCCCTCCTCCAGGCGCGTCGCGATGACGGCGGGGTCGAACCCAGGGCCGTCGTCGGAGACGACCAACACCACACGGTGGCCCACGCGCCGCAAGGTCACCTCGACTTCCGTGGCGCGAGCGTGCTTGTGGATGTTGGCGAGCAGCTCTCGGGCGGCCCGGTGCAGCAGCGTCTGGGATTCCGGCTTCCCGACGTCCTGCAGATCAGCCGACACGGCATAGTTCCCGCGGGATTCGAACTGGCGCAGCAATTCCCGGATGGCCGGGGCCAGGCCCAGCTGCGCGAGCACCTGCGGGTGCAGTTCGGTGACCGTCGAGCGCAGCATCGCGGCGGTGTCCTGCAGCGCGTCGTACACCATGTCCAGCGCGGGGTCGGGATGGGTATCGCGGAGCAGGTCGACCTCCATCCGCGCCGCCAGCAGGGTCTGCAAGGGGCCGTCATGCAGGCTCTCCGCCACTTCCCGATTCTGCCGCTCGTCGGCCTGCATCGCCTCGGCGACCAGCTGGCGGCGCACCTCCAGCAGGCTCCGAACCCGGGCGGCCCGCAGGGACAGCACCAGGCACAGCGCGGTGGTGGCGACCGCCAGCCACAGCAGGAACCCGAAGTGCGTATAGACCATGTCCGGCAGGCCGATCCGGTCGTCGCGCTTGGAGTAGACGATCCACACCGACAGATAGGCGCCGGCGGTGACAGTCCCGATGATCGCCGTCAACAAGGGCCGGTCCTGGAACGCCACCGAGATGGGCAACAGGAAGAACACCGGCAGCAGCGCCGCGGTGGCGCCGCCCGAGACGACGCACAGCACCACGATCAGCAGCACGTCGACACCGGTCGACGCCCAGTCCGCCCAGCGCGGCAGCGGTCCGTTGAGCACGGCGAGCAGCCACACCACCGCGGCGGCCGCGTAACCGCCGAGGACCACGGCATACAGCCCGGGCAGCCAGTGGTCGACCTCCCAGATCCACACCAGCACCGCGATCAGTGCGATGAGCGGCAGCCGCAGCACCGCCGACACCCGAACGGGTTCGACGGCGAAGAACTCGACGAGGCGCGTCACCTCAGTCGAGCAGCTTGCGGCGCATCGCCTCGGCCACCGCGGCCCCGCGGTCGCCGACGCCGAGCTTCTCGTAGAGCCGTTGCACGTGGGTCTTGACCGTCGACGGCGCGAGGTAGAGCTCCTTGGCCATCGCGGGAATCGTCAGGCCGCGCGCGATCATGGCGAGCACCTCGGCCTCCCGCGCCGACAGACTCGGGACATCGGGCTCGTTGCGTCGGCGGATCTCGCCGGCGAGCGAGGCCGCCAGCGCGGGGGCGATGACGTCACGGCCGCGGGCGCAGTCCAGTACGGCACTGACCAGTTCGCTGCGGGTGGACTCCTTGGACAGGAACCCGGCGGCACCGTCCTGCAGCGCCTTATAGACGATGGCCGACTCGTCATGGGCCGAGATGAGCAACACCCGCGTCGGCAGGCGGTCGCGGGTGACGGCGGCGGCCACCTCGGAGCCGTCCATGCCGGGCATCCGATAATCCAGCAGGGCCACCGCCGGTTCGTGGGTGCGGATCAGTTCGAGTGCGGCGACACCGTCGTCGGCTTCGGCGACCACGTCGATCGATCCGCTGGCCGCCAGCGCCCGCACCACGCCGTCCCGGAACATCGGGTGGTCGTCACCGACCACCACACGCACCTTGTGGGCCGAATCCTGCATGTGAGCAGCTTGTCACAGCGGGACCGCTCCGGGTGGCAAGATTCGGTGCGGGAGAGGCGGTGGCGGTGGCGGTGAACATCGAAGAGCTGCAATGGTTCGTGACGCTCGCCGAGATCGAGCATGTCACCGATGCGGCGGCCGAACTGGGCATCAGCCAGCCGACGCTGTCGCGGTCGCTGGCTCGATTGGAGGCGCAGGTCGGGGCGCCGCTCTTCGACCGGCTCAACCGCAGGCTGCAACTCAACCGCTACGGCCGGATCCTGCTGGAGCACGCCCAGCGCAGTGTCGGCGAGATGCGTTCGGCCACTGAGCGTATCTCGGAGTTACGCGATCCCGAGACCGGCACGGTACGGCTGGCATTCCTGCACTCGCAGGCCGGCGGGTTCGTGCCCGAGGTGTTGCGCCGGTTCCGCGCCGAGGCGCCGCGCGTGCAGTTCGAACTGTTCCAGGGCGCGACGGTGGACATCCTGGATCGCCTGGAGAGTGGCCGGACGGACCTGGCCATCACCTCACCCCGGCCTCCCGGTTACCCGTGGCGGCTGCTCTACGGCGAACGGTTGTGCCTGGCGGTGCCGCGCGATCACCGATTCGCCGCCCGCAACCGGCTCCGGCTTGCCGAGGCCGGCAGTGAGCCGTTCGTGGCACTGCAACCGGGATTCGGTTTGCGGCAGTTGACCGACGACCTGTGCGTGGAGGCCGGCATCACCCCGTCGGTGGTGTTCGAGGCTATGGAGATCCCGACGATGGAAGGCCTTGTCGCGGCGGGTTTCGGGGTCGCGGTGGTACCCGTCCCCCGCCCCGACCGCGCCGAGCCCGGCGCGGTCTACGTGCCGCTGACCGAGGCGACGGCCCGGCGGCAGATCGGCCTCACCTGGAGCCCGGACCGGGAACTGGCCCCGACCGCCCGTCGCCTCGCCGATTTCGTCATGCATATTCGTAATGAATTGTCCTAATCTCATGCATTGGACACATCACGGGTAGGCTCCTAACGTCGTCGGGGTGACTACCACGGTGACCCCCGTTGACTGGCAAGGCCATTCGCGTGGATCCACCGAGTACCGGCGCCTGCTGGCCGCGCTGTTCTTCGCCGGTGTCGCGACCTTCGCGCAGCTGTACTCCCCGCAGTCGGTGCTGCCGCTCATCGCCCGCGACCTGGGCACCGGGGCTGCCGACGCCGCCCTGACCGTGTCGGCCGCGACCGTCGGCCTGGCGCTGGGCGTCATTCCCTGGGCCGCGCTGGCCGATCGTATCGGCCGTGTCCAGGCGATGACGATATCCATCACGGCGGCAACGGTTCTGGGTCTGCTGGTGCCCTTGGCGCCGACCAGGGAACTGCTGTTGTCCGGGCGTTTCGTCGAGGGCCTGATGCTCGGAGGGGTGCCCGCCATCGCGATCGCCTACCTGACCGAGGAGGTCGACGCCGGTAACGCCGCCCGCGCCGCGGGCAGCTACGTGGCGGGCACGACCATCGGCGGGTTGGTCGGCCGACTGGTCACCGGCCCGCTCGCCGAATACGCCGGCTGGCGGGTGGGTGTGCTGGCGGTGGCTGCGCTGTGCGGGCTGTCGGCGCTGGCCTTTGTCCGACTCGCTCCGCCGGCCCGCGGTTTCCGGCCCTCCCCGGGGGGCGACCTGGCCCGTCGGCTGCTGGACAACCTGCGCTCCCCCCGCCAGCTGGTGCTCTACAGCCAGGCCTTCCTGCTGATGGGCGGCTTCGTCGCCATCTACAACTTCCTCGGGTTCCGACTGACCGCCGCACCGTTCCACCTGCCCCAGACACTGGTCAGCCTGGTGTTCCTGGCGTATCTGGCAGGCACCTTCGCCTCCGCCCGGGCCGGCGCCGGGGCCGGCCGCTTCGGCCGCCGTAAGGTGCTGCTCGGTTCGATCGCCACCATGATCGCCGGCACCGCCCTCACCGTGAGCGACCACATCGCGGTGGTGCTCGTCGGACTGGTGATCGCGACCGCCGGCTTCTTCGGCGCGCACGCCATCGCGTCCGGCTGGGTGGCCTACGCCGCAGGGGGCAGCAAGACCCAGGCGTCCTCGCTGTACAACCTGTTCTATTACGCCGGGTCCAGTGCCGTCGGCTGGCTGGGCGGCCTGGCCTTCGATGCGGTGGGCTGGACGGCCGTGGCCGGCGTCGTCATCGGACTGGCGGTGCTGGCCGGCGTCCTGGCCCTCACCACACTGGGAAGTCCCGCCCGTACTCCGATTCCGGTCGCGGACCGAACAGCCGGCGCTGCGCCGCGGTGATCGCCACGTCGTTGATACTGGCTTCCCGGCGGGCCATCAGACCTTCCGCGGTGAACTCCCACAATTCGTTGCCGTAACTGCGGAACCACTGTCCGTCCGTGTCATGCCATTCGTACTGGAACCGCACCGCGATCCGGTTGTCGTGAAAGGCCCACAGACCCTTGCGCAGGACGTAGTCCTGCTCGCGTTCCCATTTGGCGGTCAGGAACTCGACGATGGCATCGCGGCCGACCACGTGCAAGTCGCGGTTGCGCCATTCCGAGTCGGGTGTGTACGCGAGGCTGACCCGATGCGGGTCGCGGGTGTTCCATGCGTCTTCGGCGGCCTGCACCTTCTGCACGGCGGTGTCGTGGGTGAACGGGGGCAGCGGCGGGCGTGGTTGGCTCATGCTGCCCAGGGTGTCACTTGTCTAACCATGTGACATATCGTGGCGGTCATGGACTTCGCGATGTCTGCCAAGGCGGCTGATTACCACAAGCGGCTTTCCGACTTCATGGTCGAGAACGTCTTCCCGGCAGAGGCCTCCTACCACGCCTATCGCGAGGAGAAGGGCCCGAAGGATCACACCGTCCCTCCGGTGGTCGAGGAGCTCAAGACCAAGGCCAAGGCCGCCGGGTTGTGGAATCTGTTCCTGCCCTCGGAGTCGGGTCTGACCAACGTGGACTACGGGTCACTGGCGGAACTGACCGGGTGGAGCATGGAGATCGCCCCCGAGGTGTTCAACTGCGCCGCGCCCGACACCGGGAACATGGAGACCCTGCACCTGTTCGCCACCGAGGCGCAGAGCAAGCAGTGGCTGGAGCCGTTGCTGGCCGGCGAGATCCGCAGCGCGTTCGCGATGACAGAGCCCGCGGTGGCCTCCAGTGATGCCCGCAATATCGAGACCACCATGCTGCGCGACGGCGGCGACTATGTGATCAACGGCCGCAAGTGGTGGATCACCGGGGCGGCCGATCCGCGGTGCAAGCTGCTGATCGTGRTGGGCCGCACCAACCCCGACGCCGCTTCCCATCAGCAGCAGTCGATGATCCTGGTGCCGGCCGACACCCCGGGTGTGTCGATCGAGCGGTCGTTGCCGGTGTTCGGCTGGCAGGACCAGCACGGTCACTGCGAGATCAACTTCGAGAACGTGCGCGTTCCAGTGGAGAACCTGCTGCACGAAGAGGGCAGCGGATTCGCGATCGCCCAGGCCCGGCTGGGCCCGGGCCGCATCCATCACTGCATGCGTGCCCTCGGTGCCGCCGAGCGGGCGCTGGCGTTGATGATCGACCGCGTGCAGACCCGCATCGCGTTCGGCAAGCCGCTGGCCGAGCAGGGTGTGGTGCGCGAGCAGATCGCCAAGTCCCGCAACCAGATCGATCAGGCCCGGCTGCTGTGTGAGAAGGCCGCCTGGACCATCGATCAGGAGGGCAACAAGGCCGCCCATGTGCTGGTCTCCCAGATCAAGTCGGTGGCCCCGCAGATCGCCTGCGATGTGATCGACCGGGCCATCCAGGTGCACGGCGGCGCAGGGGTCTCCGATGACTTCCCGCTGGCCCGCCTGTACGGCTGGCACCGCGCGATGCGCCTGTTCGACGGGCCCGACGAGGTGCACATGCGCACCATCGCCCGCGCCGAACTCGGCAGGGAGAAGTCGGCCTTCGCGGCGGCTGTGACACAGTAGAAACCGTGGAACTGACGGGTGCCTGGAACTTTCGTGACGTTGCCGAGTCAGCCGGCATCCGGCCGGGCCTGCTGTTCCGGTCCAGTGAACTGAGCCGCCTCACCGACGAGGGTGGTACCACCCTGCTCAACCTGGGTATCAACGATGTCGCCGATCTGCGCTCGCGCCGCGAACTGGAACGCCGCGGCCCCGGCCAGGTACCCGCAGGTGTTTCCCTGCACCACTTGCCGTTCCACTTCGAGGACGACTCCGAACAGGACGCGCCGCACGAGACCACCTTCCAGCGGGTGATGTCGGAGTCACCCGACGGCGAGGACGTCGCCGAGTCCGCCAAGCGATACATGACCGAGGTGTACGAGGAGTTCCCGTCGCTGACCGGCGCGCAGGTGGCCGTGCGCCAGGTGATCTCGCTGCTGGCCGACGGTCGACCGGTGATCGCGCACTGCTTCGCAGGCAAGGACCGCACCGGGTTCACCGTCTCGACGGTGCTCGAGGCCGTCGGGGTGCCGCGGGACGCGATCCTGACCGACTTCCTGCGCAGCAACGACGCCATCGACCCGCTGCGGGCCAGCATCATGGAGTCGGTGAAGGCCCGCGCGGGCGAGTCTCCCGAGGTGCTGACCTTCGCCGAAGCCCGGCTCACCGATGCCGTGCTCGGTGTCCGCGCCGAATACCTCGAGGCGGCCGGCCGCAAGGTCGACGACATCTACGGTTCGGTGCGCGGTTTCCTGGAGGCCTCCGGGGTGACCGAGGAGGAGCTCACGCGCCTGCGCGCCCAGCTCACCACGTGATTTCGGCGTGATCGGACACGCTCGGCGCAGCGAATCACGCCGAAGTCACGAGGATACGAGCACACCGACGACCCAGGTCACGGTCGCGAGCAGCGCGCCGGTCAACTCCACGCCGACCGACAGCGCCACCCCCTTGAGTGCGTGCACCGTCGAGGCCCACGCCCGGGTGGTGTCACGTCGCATTGCCAGTTCGGCGGCGAACACTCCGAGCACGAATCCGATGAGCAGACCGATGACGGGGATGACGAAGAAGCCGACGATACCGGCGACCGCACCGATCACCAGCACCGATGTCCGGACCTCGGCGCGGCGCATTCGCTGGACAGGCCAGGTGTACTTGATCACCTCGGCGATGACGAAGAACGCTGCCGCGATACCGAATGTCACCCAGGACGTGGTCGAACCCTCGACGTACGCCCACACCCCGATCGATGCCATGACCAGTAGACCGCCGGGCAGGATCGGGATCACGATGCCGGCCAGCCCGACCGCGATCGCCAGCGCGACCAGAACGATCCCCAGGGTGCTCACCCCTTGAATCTACGGACTACGCGCCGAGCTGTCGGGCCAGGTCGATGAAATCCTGCGCAACAACCTCGAACTCGCCGTCGGTCACCTCCGGCAGCGAATGGCCGGGACCGTGCTCGAGTGGTCGCACAACATAGCCGGTGCGCAGACCGCAGGCCCGCGCCGCCCGCAGATCGCTCGGATGGGTGGCGACCAGCATGAGCTCGTCGGGTGCCACATCGAGCAGCCGGGCGCAGCCGAGATAAGCCTCGGGGTCGGGTTTGTAATGGCCGAACAACTCGGCGGAGATGACACAGTCCCACGGCAATCCGGCGTTCTTGGCCATGTTCGTGAGCAGCGAGAGGTTGCCGTTGGACAGGGTGGTGATGACGAAGCGCTGCTTCAACCGGTGTAGGCCGGGCACCGAATCCGGCCACGGCGTCAGCCGGTGCCAGGCCCGGTTGAGGTCATCGATCTCGGCCTCGTCGACCCGGACACCGCCGAGCAGATCGACCAGGATCTCGCGGTGCAGATCGTCGATGCGTGTCCAGGGCAGCTCACCGCGGCGCACCCGGTCCATGGCCGGCGCGTAACCGGCCCGCCACGCATCGGCAAAGGACGCCCAATCTCGTTGCAGCCCATGGCGGGTGCCGAAGAAATTCAGCTCGGCGATGATGCTTGACCGCCAGTCCACCACGGTGCCGAACACGTCGAACGCCAATGCGCGCGGGCCGTCCACTACGGCTCCAGAACGAGCTTGCCCCGGATCTTGCCCTCGGCCAGCGCCTGCAAGCCTTCGGCGCCGTCGGCGAGCCGGTAGGTCACCGGCGCCGGCGGCCGCAGCCCGGCGGCGACCAGGTCGGCGAGCCCGGCACCGACCTCGGCCTGGGCGGCTGGCGAATGTCGGACGAACTCACCCCATCCGACACCGACCACGCTGACGTTGCGCAGCAACAGCCTGTTCACCTTCACCGTCGGAATACCTTGTCCGGCAGCGAATCCAATGACGAGGAGCCGCCCCTCGGGGGCCATCACCCGGATGGCGTCGTCGAACGCGTCACCGCCGACCGGGTCGACCACCACATCCACACCGCGGCCGTCGGTGGCATCGAGCACCGTCTGCTTCCAGCCCTCGGTCAACGGCAGCACCACGTCGGCGCCCACGCTCGCCACGAAATCCTGGGCGTCGGGCCGGTGCACCAGCGCCACCACCCGGGCGCCGAGCGCCTTGGCGATCTGGATGGCCGCCACCCCGATGCCACCGGCCGAGCCGAGTACCAACACCGTCTCCCCGCTCCGCAATGCCGCGCGGCGTTGCAGGGCGAAGTACATGGTGTAGTAGTTGCCCAGCAGAGCCGTGGCCGACGCATCGTCGATACCGTCGGGCGTGGGCACCACGCTCGACGGCGCCACGGCCACCTGCTCGGCGTAGCCGCCGAGCATGGACATGGCCGAAACCCGCTGGCCGACAGTAAAACCCGACCCTTCTGGAGCCGACCGGACGGTACCGGCAACCTCCATACCCGGGGTGAATGGCGGCTCCAGGCGGAGCTGGTACTCCCCGCGCAGTAACAGCAGGTCGGGGAAGCAGACGCCGGCCGCGCCGACGTCGATGATCACCGAGTCTGCAGACTCCGGATCGTCGACGTCGATGTAGGCCAGTCCGTCGGTACCGGTCAGCGCTTGTGCGACAAGCGCTTTCATCCGAGCTTGAAGCTGGCGGCCTGCGCTGCAGACAGATCGGTGATCTCGCCCCACTTGCCGGCGATGTCATCCACCGAAGGCACCTCGGTGAAGGTGACGCCCTCGTTCTGGAACAGTGCGGTGCGCTGCACCTTGCCGCCGCCGACGATGAACACCGAATCGGTATCCGGCAGTTCCTCGGTCATCAGGTACGCCACCACGGGCGCAACGTATTCCGGGGTCAGCTTCTCGAACACCTCGGGCGGCAGGATGTCCTGCGTCATGCGGGTGGCGGCGATCGGCGCGACGGCGTTGGTCTTGATGTTGTACTTGGCGCCCTCCTGGGCGAGCGTGTTGATCAGGCCGACCAGGCCCAGCTTGGCGGCACCGTAGTTGGCCTGCCCGAAGTTGCCGAACAGACCGCTGGTGGAGGTCGCGACGACCACACGACCGAAGCTCTGCTCACGGAAATGCGGCCACGCGGCGCGAATGACGTTGTAACCACCGTAGAGATGCACCTTGAGCACGGCATCCCACTGCTCGAAGGTCATCTTGTGGAAGGTGCCGTCACGCAGGATGCCGGCGTTGCTCACCACGCCGTCGACCTTGCCGAACTCATCGATGGCGGTTTTGATGATGTTCTCGGCACCCTCGGGCTCGGCGACGCTGTCGTAGTTGGCGACGGCACGGCCACCGGCGGCCTTGATCTCGGCGACCACCTCGTCGGCCATGTTGTGTCCGGCACCGGACCCGTCCCGCGAACCACCGAGGTCGTTGACGACGACGCTGGCACCCTCACGGGCCAAGGTCAGGGCGTACTCGCGGCCAAGGCCACCGCCGGCTCCGGTGATGACGACGACGCGATCCTGCACTCCGGGCATTACGTTCCTCTCGGTGTTGGGTCAGTTCTTGTGTGGTCGATACGGCGCCTAGAACAGCCGCCGGGCCAGTTTCCACGCCTTCTCTGTATACGGCGGGTAGATCATCGCCCCCAAGTCGGGGCGGGTGGTCTTGGTCAGCACCGACTTGCGGTGGCTGAACTCCTCGAACCCGTACCTGCCGTGGTACGCGCCCATCCCGGACGGGCCGACTCCACCGAACGGCAGCTTGGTGGTCGCGAAGTGGAAGATCAGGTGGTTGACCACCATGCCGCCGGCGGGCACCTCACGGATCACCCGTTCGCGGGTCGCCTTGGCCTTGGTGAACAGGTAGGCGGCCAGCGGTTTGGGTCGCGCATTGACGAAAGCGATTGCCTCGTCCAGGTTTTGGACGGTGACGATGGGCAGGACCGGACCGAAGATCTCGTCGGTCATCAGCGGCTCGTCCAACGACGGATCGACCACGACGGTGGGCTCGATCGCCAACTCGGTGGCGTTCGTGCCGCCGCCGATCGCGATCTCACCCTCGGTGGCGGCCACCGCCGCGGCGAGCCGATCGAAGTGGCGCCGGTTCACGATCGGCTTGCCGCCGGTGGCGTCGGCTTCGAAGACCTGCACCGCGGCCTTGACCTTGGCGACCAGTTCGTCGCGCACCGAGGCGTCGACGAGTACGTAGTCCGGTGCGATGCAGATCTGGCCCGAATTGATCAGCTTGGTCCAGGCGATGCGCTTGGCGGCGACGTCCAGGTCGGCGTCGGCGGCCACGATGACCGGGCTCTTGCCGCCCAACTCCAGGGTCACCGGGGTCAGATGAGCCGCCGCGGCCTGGTAGACCTTGCGTCCGATCTCGGTGCCGCCGGTGAAGCAGATCTTGTCGAATCCCTGGTCGATGAGCAGCTGGCTGACCGATCCGTCGCCCTCTATGACGGCGACGGCCTCGGGGGCCAGGTAGCGCGGCACCAGCTCGGCCATCAGCGCCGAGGACGCCGGCGCGAGCTCGGAGGGCTTGAGCGCGACAGTGTTGCCCGCGGCGATGGCGCCCACTGCGGGGCCCAGGGTAAGGGCGAAGGGGAAGTTCCAGGCGCCGATGACGAGCACGGTGCCGTAGGGCTCGTATTCGACCCAGCCGCGGGCGGGCAGCTGGGACAGCTCCAGGCGCCGGTACCGGCGCTTGGCCCACTTACCGAGATGCTTGGCGGCGTCGCGGGCCTCGGCGGCGGTGCTGGCGATGTCGGCCAGCCACGCCTCGAACGGTTTGCGCCCCAGGTCTGCTGCCAGCGCCTCGGCAATGGCGGACTCGTTGTCGACCACCAGCCGTTCCAGGGCGCGGAGCTGCTGTTTACGCCACTCGATGTCGCGGGTGCGACCGGTGGCGTATGCCGCGCGGAGCCCGGCGACGACCGCCGGGATGTCCGCCACCGCAGGTGAGGTGGGTGCGTCTGCGTGCGTGGTCATCGGAGCGTCCTTCCAGACCGGGAAATCTGATCCTAACCATCCGGTCGGTCGGTCCATAAGACCCGAATTACGCAGTCAGCGTCGTGTGGCGGTCACAAACTGGGAGAACGCGTCGTCTGCGGGCGCATCGGGGCCGTCGGGCAGCGCCCAGCGGTCGAGCCGACGCATCTCGGCGGCCGATTGCACGGCGGTGCTGTCCCACCCGCTGGCGCCAAGCCATTCGGCGACATCGGCGCGGTCCGGGTCGTTGTACATGAGCTCGCCGACGTCGAGGCTGTCGGTGATGCCGAACTTCTCCTTGATGACCTCGAACCGTTCCTTCATCTGCTGGCGACGTTCCTCGGCTTGCGTCGGAGCGGTCTCGGCCGCGATCCGGCTGCCCGCGGCGCTCAGTTCGGTGATCTGAGCGAACAGCCGGTCCTGCGCGTCGGCGGGCAGGTACATCAACAGGCCCTCGGCCAACCAGGCCGTTGGCTCGGCCGCGTCAAATCCGGCTTCGCGCAACGCCTTCGGCCAGTCGTGGCGCAGGTCCACGGCCACCTCGCGACGGGTCGACGTCGGCTGCACGCCGTGCTCGGTCAGCACGGATTCCTTGTACTCCAGCACCTTGGGCTGGTCGATCTCGAAGACGGTGGTGCCCGCCGGCCAGTCCAACCGGTAGGCGCGCGAGTCCAGGCCGGACGCGAGGATCACCACCTGGCGGATCCCGGCGCCGCCGGCCGCGGTGAAGAAGTCGTCGAAGAATCGGGTCCGCACGGCCTGGTAGCTGCCCATGTGCGCGAAGATCGCGGCGCCCTCGGGATCGATGTCGACCGCGCGGGCCACCCATTCCTCGTCCATCATCAGGCCCCACACCCCGCCGCCCGCGCMTTCGACGAGGATGCGCGCGTAGGGGTCGCTGATCAGCGGATCGGGGCTCGCCGTCTCGGCGGCTCGCGCTGCGGCGACCATCACGGCGGTGGTTCCTACGCTGGACGCGATGTCCCAGCTGTCATCGTGGGTACGCAGTGAGCTCATGTCCCGATGCTACCGAATAGTTAGGTGGCCTATCCGCTGCCGCCGCCGCGCAGTTACTCCGACAGCGTCCACAACTTGTTAGCCATCAGCAATTCCAGCTGCGCGACGACAGCCGCGGTCTCGTCATGGCTCCCGACGTACCCGGCATAGAAACCCATCCCCCACATCACCGCGACCAGCATCTCGACCAAGGTCGACACATCGGTGTCGGTGGTCAGTTCACCGCGTTGGATGGCATCGGTGACGGCCCACTGCACGAACGCCCGGGAGTTCGCCAGCGGATCGTGTTCGTCCTGGCTGAGTTCGGGATGGCGCTGCGCCTCCAGCACCGAGGTCACCAGAAAGGCCGCGACCGAGCGGTCCTTGCTGTCGGCCTGCATGGCGACCGAATAGAAGGCCGACAGCCGCCTCAGCAGGGTGGGCTCGGAGCGGGCTTTTTCGATCCCGGCCCGCACCACCACGGCGTTGGTGTGTTCCACCACTTCCCGGTACAGCAGATGCTTGCTCTGAAAGTAGTGATTGATCGCCGGGCGGGTCAGATCCGAACGAACCGCGATGGCCTGGAATGTTGCTGCGTCGTAACCGAGTTCGCTGAATACCTCGCGCGCCGCCTGCAGGATGCGCTCCCGGGTCTCCGCTGCCTTAGCGGCAGGCGGACGACCCGGACCTCTGCTGGCTATATGTGGCACAGTCAAATTGTGCCACAGATCACCTGCTCCACTACCGAGGGATGATTGCGAAGTCACACTGAATCGACCTTTCAGCAAACTCCCAGGAGCCGGTCAGCGCGCCCGGTGCGGCGTGAGCGCGTTCGGCGGGAGCGACCCGAACCGGCCGGCGTTGAAGTCCTCCAGCGCCTGCAGCACCTCCGATTTGGAGTTCATGACGAACGGCCCGTACTGGACGACCGGCTCGCGGATCGGCCGACCACCCAGCAGCAGCACTTCGAGCGCCGGGCGGTTGCCGTCCTGAGTGGGCTCGGCGGCGATGTCGATGCGGTCACCGGATCCCAGCACCGCGAGCTGACCCTGCTGGATCGGCCGGCCTTCCGGCCCCACGGTGCCCCGCCCCGACAGCACGTAGACCAGCGCGTTGAACTGGCGGTTCCAGGGCAGGTTCAGGCGCGCGCCGGGCTCGATGGTGGCATGGGCCAAGGCGATCGGGGTGTGCGTCTGGCCGGGCCCGGCGTGCTCGCCGATGGAACCGGCGATGACGCGCACCAGTGCGCCGCCGTCCTCCGAGGACAGCAGTTCGACGGCGCCGCCCTCGATGGATTGGTAACGCGGAGAGGCGAACTTGTCCTTGCGCGGCAGGTTCACCCAGAGCTGGACCCCGTGGAACAGCCCGCCGCTCTCGACGAGTTCGGCCGGCGGGGTTTCGATGTGCAGGATGCCGGACCCGGCCGTCATCCACTGGGTGGCACCGTCGGTGATCAGACCGCCGCCGCCATGAGAATCCTGGTGCGCGAAACGTCCGTCGATCATGTAGGTGACGGTCTCGAAGCCGCGGTGCGGGTGCCAGTCGGTGCCGCGCGGTTCGCCGGGCTGGTATTCGATCTCGCCCATCTGGTCCATGTGCACGAAGGGATCCAGGTCGGCGGCGCTGACGCCGGCGAAGGCGCGCACGACGGGGAACCCTTCGCCCTCGTAGCCGCGGGGGCCGGTGGTGATGGAGCGCACGGGGCGCTCGGTCTCGGTGGGTGACGCCGCCGCGATGCGGGGCAGGGTCAGCGTATCGGCTGTGATGGCAGGCATGCAATGTTTAACCGGACCGCGGTCCGATTCATTCCGGGCGGGATAACCGCTGGACAACGCAGTGACAATCACTCCTATGACCATTCAGCAGATCAGCGGCCACAAGCTGCTGAACTTCGCCTCGCTGGTCGACGACAACACGATCGAGCAGGCGAAGCAGACGGCGTCGATGCCGTTCGTGCACCCACACGTGGCGTTGATGCCGGATGCGCACTTCGGCAAGGGGTCCGCCGTGGGCACCGTGATCCCCACCATCGACGCGGTGATACCCGCCGCAGTCGGGGTCGACATCGGGTGCGGGATGATCGCCGCGCGCACCGTGTTCACGCTCTCCGACACCGAGGGCCGCGATCTCGCCGCGCTGCGCGAATCCATTGAATCCGCGATCCCGCTCTCGCCCGGCAACTACAACCGCGGCACCGACCGCTACCCGTTCACCCGGGAGCGGATCACCGATCTGCGCTCCCGCGCCGAGGCCGACGGCGTCGACCTGACGCACTCACCGAAGTGGCCGGAGCAGCTGGGCTCGCTCGGCGGCGGCAATCACTTCATCGAACTGTGCGTCGACGAGGCGTCCCGGCTGTGGATGTTCCTGCATTCGGGGTCGCGCGGCGTCGGCAACAAAATCGCCCAGCATCACATCAACGAGGCGAAGCGACAGTGCGCACAGCGTGAGATCGACCTTCCCAACCGCGACCTCGCCTACCTCCTGCAGGGCACCCCCGAGTTCGATGCCTACCTGCGAGACCTCCAGTGGGCCCAGCGTTTTGCGCTGTACAACCGCGCCGAGATGATGGACCGGTTCCGCCAGACGCTGGCCCATTGGATGGGTGTCCCCGCCGACGACACAGCCGCGATCGAGGCCGAACGGGTGAACACCCATCACAACTACACCCAACTCGAGGAACACGGTGGCCGTTCGGTGTGGTTGACGCGCAAGGGCGCCATCGACGCGAGCGTCGGTGTGCGCGGGATTATTCCCGGGAGCATGGGCACCCGCTCGTACATCGTGCGCGGCAAGGGAAATGCCGCGAGCCTGTGCTCGGCCCCGCACGGAGCGGGCCGACGGTTCTCCCGGACCGAGGCGCGGCGGCGGTTCACCGCCGACGATCTCGCGGATCGGATGGCAGGAATCGAGTACCGGCACGGCGCGGAGTGGGTCGATGAGATCCCGGATGCGTACAAGGACATCGATCAGGTGATGCTCGATGCCGCCGATCTGGTGGCGGTGGAGCACACGTTGCGTCAGATTCTGAACGTGAAGGGGACCTGATCAAGACTGGCAGGTTTGGATTTTGACGGTTTTGGTAATTCTTCCTGAGCGACAACGCGACAGCATCACCTTAAGGATGGGAAATCACCATGATTGTGCTCGGCATCGTCCTCCTGCTGATCGGATACTTCACCAGCCTGTCGATCCTCTACACGATCGGCGCCATTCTCGTTGTGGTCGGCGTCGTGCTGTGGATCCTCGGCGCGGTCGGCCGTCCGGTCGGTGGGCGAAAAGTCTGGTTCTAGCCCGCTCTACCCCAACACTGCGAGTGCCGCGGACCTGGCGTCCGCGGCACTTGCCGTGTGTACCACCGCCTGGGCCGCGGCGCGGCAACGCTCCAGCGTGACTCCGGCCAGCGCGGCGCCCACGCCGGGCACCGCGGTCGCGGCCGCCGACAGAGACGTCACGCCCATCCCCACCAGCACGCAGGCCAGCAACGGGTCCGCGGCCGCCTCACCGCACACACCGACCGGCTTGCCGACGGCCGCCCCCGCGCGGGCGGTCAGCTCCACCAGCGCCAGCACTCCGGGCTGCCACGGGTCGGTCAGGGTCGCCAGTTCGGCCGACATCCGGTCGGCGGCCATCGTGTACTGGGCCAGATCGTTGGTGCCGATCGACAAGAAGTCGACATGCTCGAGGATATGGTTGGCCAGCAGCGCCGCGGCCGGAATCTCGATCATCACACCGGGCGTCAGCCCGAAGGAACGTGCCTCTGCAGCAAAGTTTTTCGCTTCATCCGGGGTGGCGATCATCGGCGCCATCACCCAGGGGTCGCTGCCGGTGGCCTGCGCTGCCGCGGCGATCGATTCGAGCTGGCGGGTCAGCAGTCCCGGGTTTCCGAACGAGATGCGCACGCCGCGCACCCCCAGCGCCGGGTTGGCCTCATCCGTATGGCCGGCGAATTTCAACGGTTTGTCCGAGCCCGCATCCAGCGTGCGGATGACGACCTTGCGGCCCTCGAACGCGGTGAGCACCTCACCGTAGATGCGCGCCTGCTCCTCGACCGTCGGCTCGGTGTCACGGTTCAGGAAGCACAGCTCGGTACGGAAGAGCCCCACGCCTTCGGCCGGCGTCTGACTCGCCGACCGGGCCGCCGCACCGTCCTGGACATTGGCCAGTACCGCGACCGCATGCCCGTCGGCGGTGGCACCGGGTCCGGTCCACTGCGCGATGCGCGCGGCGTCCTCGCGTGCCTTGCCGACGGCGCGCTGCGCCTGCTCGGCGTCGGGGGACACCGTCACCGTGCCGCGGGCACCGTCCACCATCACCTGCGCTCCGGCCGGCACCGCGTCCAGCCCGTCCACCGCCACCACGCACGGAATGCCGAGCTGTCGGGCGATGATCGCGGTGTGGCTCGTCGGGCCTCCCAGCGTGGTGGCCAGCGCCACCACCAGGGTCGGGTCCAGGCCCGCGGTGTCAGCGGGCGCCAGATCCTCGGCGCACAGCACCGAGGGGACATCCGGCACCGGGACCCCGGGTTCGGGCAGCCCGGCCAGCTGAGCGAGCACCCGGTCACGGACATCCCGCAGGTCGGTCACGCGTTCGGCCATCAGGTCACCGGCCTTGGACAGCGCATCAGAGATCTTGGCGATGGCCGCACCCACGGCATGGTGGGCCGGACTGCCTGCCTTGATCCGCTTCTCGGCGTCCAGGAGCCACGCCCGGTCCTGGGCCAGCGCGGCCGTGGTGGCCAGCACCTCCGACGCCACGCCGGTCGCGTGGGCCGCCCGGTCGCGCAGCCGCTCGGCGACTGCGGCCGCCGCGGCTTTGAGCCGGTCCACCTCGCCCGGCCGGTCCGCCTCGGGCACATCGGCGGCGGACACCGGGGCGGTCGGCCGCGCGCCCGGCCGGATCACCGGGGCATAGGCGACCCCGGCCACCACCGGAACGCCGGTCAGAACCTGTGTCTCATTCACGGATGAAGTGCTCATGTGATTCAGATTACAAGAAAGCATTGACAAGTCAACAGATTCAAGCGTAAAACCACATATATCAACATTTGAGCCGGTGAGCCAGCCCCGAACGGAGACCATGTACGCCGAGGAACGCCAGAACGCGATCGCCACCCTGGTGATGCAGCAGGGGCGTGCGTCGGTCACCGAATTGGCTCAGACCTACGACGTCACCACCGAGACGGTGCGCCGCGACCTCGCCGTGCTGCACAAGGCCGGTCTCCTGCGTCGGGTGCACGGCGGTGCCGTCCCGGCGCGCGCGCTGCACCTCGTCGAGCAGGACGTCGGGGAACGCGACGCCACCCGGTCCGCCCACAAGGACGCCATCGCGGCGGCCGCCACCGATGTTTTCCCGGTCGGCGGCGCCAGCGTGCTGCTGGACGCCGGCACCACCACCAGCCGGGTCGCCGCGCTCATCCCGACCGACCGCGAACTCGTGGTGGTGACCAACTCGGTACCGGTGGCCGCCCGGCTGTCCGCGGTGCAGTCGGTGTCCTTGCAACTGCTCGGCGGCCGGGTCCGCGGCCTCACCCAGGCCACCGTCGGCGAACAGGCCCTGCAGACCCTCGAGCAGATCCGGGTGGACATCGCCTTCATCGGCACCAACGGCATCACCGTCCGGCACGGCCTGTCCACCCCCGACAGCGAGGAGGCCGCGATCAAACGCGCCATGGTCAAGTGTGCGAATTACGTTGTCGTCGTCGCGGATTCGTCCAAGATCGGCCGGGAAGAACTGCACAGCTTCGCGCCGATCTCCAGTGTCGACGCACTCATCACCGATACCGAGATCGCCCATACCGCCCGCGAGGAGCTCATCGGCCTCGGCATCGAAGTCACCTGCGCAGGAGCATCCGCATGATCGTCACGGTCACACCCAATCCCAGCATCGACCGCACCGTCACGCTGCCCGGCACCCTGACCCGGGGTGCGGTGCACCGGATCAGTTCGGTGACCGACGAACCCGGTGGCAAGGGCGTCAACGTCGCCCGTGCGCTGGGGCTGGCCGGACTGGACGCGCTGGCCGTGCTGCCCGCGGCCGACGCCGACCCCATGCTGTCCGCGCTGCGGGCCTGCGGGGTCCCCTACGCCACCGTGCCCATCCGCGGAGCAGTTCGCACCAACGTCGCCATCACCGAGAATGACGGCACCACAACCAAACTCAACGAGCCGGGAGCGACAATCGACGCCGACGCCCTGGACGCGCTGACCCGCACCGTGGTGGAAGCGGCACATCGGGCCGAATGGATCGTGATGTCCGGATCGCTGCCACCGGGCGTGCCGGTCAGCTGGTACGCCGATGTGGTCGCCCAGCTTGCCGACAAGAACTGCCTCGTGGCGGTGGACACCTCGGATGCGCCACTGGCCGCGCTGGCCGCCTCCTTCGGCACGGCCGCCCCCGATCTGATCAAACCCAACGCCGAGGAACTCGCCGGACTGACCGGTACCTCCGCGCAAGCGCTGGAAGACGCTGCCGCCGCCGGTGATCCGATGCCGGTGATTGCCGCGGCCCGCCAGCTGGTCGACCGCGGTGCGCGCACCATCCTGGTCACCCTCGGCGCGGCCGGGGCGGTGCTCGTCGACCCGTCCGGCAGCTGGCTGGCCGGCTCGCCCCCGATCACCCCCCGCAGCACCGTCGGCGCCGGTGATTCCGCGCTCGCCGGGTATGTCCGGGCGGCGCTGTCCGGGGCGGATGCCCCCGACCGGCTGCGGATGGCCGTCGCCTACGGCAGCGCCGCGGCATCGCTGCCCGGGTCCGCATTGCCGGGACCCGATCTCATCGATCTCAAAGCCGTTCCAGTGAAAGCCATTTCGCTGTCCCGTTCCGACTCCTGACAACAGAAGGCCATTTCATGTCCAGTTCACCCCCGGTGATCACCACCGACCTGGTCCTGCTCGACGCCGACGCCGGCTCCGACAAGCAGGCCGTCATCGCCCGCATCGCCGGGTTACTGGCCGGCGCGGGCCGCACCACCGACGCCGACGGGCTGATCGCCGCCGCCATGGCGCGCGAGGCCCAGTCCGCGACCGGCCTGCCCGGCGGGATCGCCATCCCGCACTGCCGGTCACCGTATGTCGACACACCGACCATCGGATTCGCCCGGCTGTCCCCCAAGGTGGACTTCGGGGCTCCGGATGGGCCCGCCGATCTGGTGTTCCTCATCGCGGCACCGGATTCCGGCGGCGCCGAGCATATGAAGCTGCTGTCCAGCCTGGCCCGCGCGCTGGTGCGCAAGGAGTTCGTGGAATCGCTGCGCTCGGCGAGCACGGCCGGTGAACTGGTCGCCCTGGTGGAGGGTGTGGTGAACCCGGCCCCCGCCGCGGCACCCGCTGCCGCGCCGGCCGCCCCCGAAGCGCCGGCCGCCAAAAAGCGCATCGTGGCGATCACCGCGTGTCCCACCGGGATCGCGCACACCTACATGGCGGCCGACGCGCTGAAACTGGCCGCCGAACGGGCCGGGGTCGACTTCGTGGTGGAGACCCAGGGCTCCTCGGGCAGCACACCGTTGCCCGGTTCGACCATCGCCGCGGCCGACGCCGTCATCTTCGCCACCGACGTGGGCGTCAAGGACCGCGGCCGGTTCGCGGGCAAGCCGGTGATCGCCTCCGGCGTGAAACGCGCCATCAACGAACCCGACACGATGATCGCCGAAGCCGTTGCCGCCTCGGACAATCCGCGGGCAGCCAAGGTGGAGGGCTCCGCCACTGCCGACAGCGGCACCGAGGGCTCCTCCAACGTCGGCTGGGGCACCCGTACCCGACAGATCCTGCTCACCGGCGTGAGCTACATGATCCCGTTCGTCGCGGCCGGTGGTCTGCTGATCGCGCTGGGATTCCTGTTCGGCGGGTACGAGATCGCGGACAACGGCCAGGACATCGCACTCAACAACTCGCTGACCAACCTGCCCGACGGCGGGATGATGCAGTACCTCGGCGCCATCCTGTTCACCCTGGGCGGGCTTGCCTTCAGCTTCCTGGTGCCCGCGCTGGCCGGCTACATATCCTTCGCGATCGCCGACCGGCCCGGTATCGCACCGGGATTCACCGCGGGCGCACTCGCCGTGTTCGTCGGCGGCGGCTTCATCGGCGGCATCGTCGGCGGCGTGATCGCCGGCTTCACCGCGCTGTGGATCAGCAACATAGAGGTACCCCGTTGGTTGCGCGGCCTCATGCCGGTCGTCATCATCCCGCTGATCGCGTCACTGTCCGTGGGTCTGATCATGTTCTTCCTGATCGGCCGGCCGCTGGCCTGGGTCAACACCAGCCTCACCGACTGGCTCAACGGGCTGACCGGAACCTCGGCGGTGTTGCTCGGCGTCATCCTCGGCCTGATGATGTGCTTCGACCTGGGCGGACCGGTCAACAAGGCGGCCTACGCCTTCGCCACCGCCGGCCTCGCGGCCGCGACCACCGGGTCTTATCAGGTGATGGCGACGGTGATGGCGGCCGGTATGGTCCCGCCGCTGGCCATGGCGCTCGCGACGACTATCCGCCCAGCGCTGTTCAGTGAGCCCGAGAAGGAAAATGGCCGCGCCGCTTGGCTTCTCGGCGCCTCGTTCATCTCCGAGGGCGCCATCCCGTTCGCTGCGGCCGACCCGCTGCGCGTCATCCCTTCGATGATGGCCGGTGGCGCCATCACCGGCGCGCTGTGCATGGCGTTCGGCGTGACGCTTCGGGCCCCGCACGGCGGCATCTTTGTGTTCTTCGCGATCGGGAACCTGCTGTGGTTCCTGGTCGCCCTCGCCGCGGGAACCGTTGTCTCCGCCCTGGCGGTCGTCGCCGCCAAGCAGTTCATCAAGCCCCGCCAAGCTGTCTCCGTCTGACCACCTCAACCACAACCACAACAACCAAGGAGAAACACATGCCCGAGAAGACCGTCACCGTCGGATCGTCCATCGGCCTGCACGCCCGGCCCGCCGCGATCATCGCCGAGGCCGTCGTCAACGCCGGTGTCGAGGTGACCCTCGCCGTCGACGGTGGCGAACCCGTGGATGCCGGCTCCGCACTGATGATCATGACGCTGGGCGCCGGCAACGGAGCGCAGGTGACGGTCGCCTCGGAGGACGCCGCGGCACTGGCTACCATCGCCGATCTGGTGACCCAGGATCTCGACGCCTGATCCCATGCGGGTCAGCCGAACTGGCCGACCACGTAGTCACCGCCCGGTCGTCCGAAGATGACGTTCAGCCGGTTGAACGCGTTGATGAGGACGATTTGCGAGACCAGCGCGACGATCTCGTCCTCGGAGAAATTCAGCAGCGCGTTCGCCCACACGTCATCGGAGATGCCCTTGCCGTTGGCGATACGGGTGCCCTCCTCGGCGAGTTCCAGCGCGGCGCGCTCTGCATCCGAGTAGACGGTCGCCTCCCGCCACGCGGCCACCAGATTCAGCCGTTGCGCGGTTTCGCCGGCCGCCGCGGCATCTTTGGTGTGCATGTCGACGCAGAAGGCGCAGCCGTTGATCTGGCTGGCGCGGATCTTGACAAGCTCGTTGATCTCGGGCGGCAGCGCCGAATCGTCGACAACCCGGTTGGCCGCGATCAGGTGCTTGGTCACCTTCATCGCCACAGCGCTTTCGGTGTACTCCTTCCAGCTGGTCATCGCCGGCTCCTCTGCTCGTCTGGTGGCGATGTTCTCACCGCCTGACATCAGCTTCACCCCAGGTGTCGCCCACCGAATCCTGGAAAGCCCGTAGTCGCTCGCCTCCACGAGAAAGCGGAACGAACCCCAGCTGCACCCCCGTAAAATGACTCTGGCAAAGCTGGATGGGAAGTCCACATTTAGGCTGTCGTGACAGGATGCGCCGCCGGTAGGCGGCCTCCACTTTGCTGCGGGTTGTGCCAGCACAGACCGCATCCGGGGACTGCAAGGGGGAGTGAACAACCGTGCGACGCATCGGTGCGCTGCTGGCCGCTTCGGCACTCGTCCTGCTGACGGCGCCGCCGGCCGTCGCGATCGAACCGCCCGTCATCGACGCGGCCGCCGTTCCGCCCGACGAAACGGGGCCTGACCAGCCCACTGAGCAGCGTCGCCAGTGTTCGGCGCCGATCACCTTCCCGGACTCGAACTTCATCGACAAACCGTGGGCGAACGACTACCTGCGGATCGCCGATGCGCAGAAGTTCGCCACCGGCGCCGGCGTCACCGTCGCGGTCATCGACACCGGCGTCAATGGCTCCGCCCGGGTGCCGGCCGAACCGGGCGGCGACTTCGTGGACAAGGCCGGCAACGGTATGTCGGACTGCGACGCGCACGGAACACTGACCGCGGCAATCATCGCCGGCCGGCCGGCGCCCACCGACGGGTTCGTCGGCGTGGCCCCGGAGGCGCGGATCCTGTCGCTACGCCAGACCTCGGATAATTTCCAGCCCGTCGGCTCCCGCAGCGACCCCAATGATCCCAACACCACCCAGACCGCGGGATCGCTGCGCAGCCTGGCCCGCTCGATCGTGCACGCCGCCAACCTTGGTGCGCAGGTCATCAATATCAGCGAGGCCGCCTGCTACAAGTCGACGCGGCCGATCGATGAGGCCACCGTCGGCGCGGCGATCAACTTCGCCGTGAACATCAAGGGGGCGATCGTGGTGGTGGCCGCGGGTAACACCGGCCAGGACTGTTCCCAGAATCCGCCGCCGGAAGCCGACGCGCCCAACGATCCCCGCGGCTGGAAACAGGTGCAGACGATCGTGTCCCCGGCCTGGTACTCGCCGCTGGTGCTCACCGTCGGCGGCATCGGGCAGACCGGCCAGCCCAGCACCTTCTCGATGTCGGGGCCCTGGGTGGACGCCGCCGCACCGGCGGAGAACATCACCGCGCTCGGTTACGGCGGCGAGCCTGTGAACGCCCTCAACGGCGCCGAGGGGCCCATCCCGATCGCCGGCACTTCCTTTGCCGCCGCGTATGTTTCGGGTCTGGCCGCGCTACTCAAGCAGCGGTTCCCCGACCTGACGGCGGCCCAGGTCATGAATCGGATCACCGCCACCGCCCGCCATCCCGGGGGCGGTGTGGACAACTACGTCGGCGCCGGCGTCATCGACCCGGTGGCCGCCCTGACCTGGGATGTGCCGGCCGGTCCGAAGGCAGCGCCCTACCGCGTCAAGCAGCTACCGCCGCCGGTGATCATCGAACCGCCCGACCGCGGCCCGATCACCATCGTGGTGCTCACCGGCGCCGGGCTGGCGCTGGTCCTCGGGATCGGTGCGCTCACCCGACGGGCCATGAGGCGCCGATGAAGGAGTTCCTCGGCCAGTTCGGGTTCCGGTTCACCACCGGACACCTGCTGTGGGCGGCGGTCCTCATCCCGGCCGCCATCGCGGTGTTCATCGCGCTCGACCTCATGTGGGTCGGCATCACGCTGGCCGTGCTGCTCGCGATCGCCACCACGCTGACCGTGCGCGGCCGCCGGTTCACCGGCTGGATCGCGGCACTGTTCTCCTGGCGCCGCCGGCTTGCCACACCGCCTGCCCCGCCTTCAGCGCCGGCGGTCGGAGCCACCGTGTTACCGGGCGACCATGTCGCGGTTCGCTGGCAGGACGAATTCCTGGTCGCGATCATCGAACTCATCCCCCGACCGTTCACCCCGACCGTCCTGGTCGACGGTGAGGCCTTCACCGACGACGTGATCGACACCCGCGTCGTCGAGCAGTTGATCAGGGCGCACTGCCCGGAACTGGAAGCCGATGTGGTGTCAGCGGGTTACCGGGTCGGCAAGTCGGCACCGGCCGGCCTCGTGGCACTCTACGAACAGGTCGTGGGCCCCTACCCGGCGCCGGCGAACCGGCGTACCTGGATTGTGCTGCGCGCCGATCCCGAAGTGACGCGGCGGCCCGCACAGCGCCGGGACACCGGGGTATCCGGTCTGGCCCGTTATCTTGTGGCCTCGGCCACCCGCATCGCGGACCAGTTGGCCAGCAACGGAATCGACGCGCGCTGCGGCCGCAGCTTCGACGACTTCGACCGCGCCACCGAGATCAGCTTCGAACGGGAATCCTGGTCATCGATCAAGGGCCGCAGCACGTTCACCGCCGCCTACGTCGCGCCGGGCGGTCCCGACATGTGGTGGTCGGCGCGTGCGGATCACACCATCACCCGGGTGCGAATCCGGCCCGGGGAAGCGCCGACGACGACGGTACTGCTGACCACACTCGCCAATCCTTCGACACCACGCGGCTTCTCGTGTCTGTTCGGTGGTCAGCGGGCCGCACTGCTCGGCGAGAGCCCGGTTTCGGACCGGCATTACGAGCTGCCCATCGGTTCGGCGGGTGTGCTCATCGGTGAGACCGCGGACCGTTACCCGGTGTACATGCCGTTCGACGATGTCGACGTCAGCATCAACCTGGGCGATGCCCGGCTGTTCACCCAGTTCGTGATCCGTTCGGCGGCCGCCGGCGGGGTGGTGACGCTGGGCCCGCAGTTCCGCGAGTTCGCCGGCTTCGTCAACGGGCGAATAGGGCAGGTCGCCAAGGTGTCCTGGCCGAATTCCACGACCTATCTCGGACCCCACCCCGGTGTCGGCCGAGTCGTGCTGCGCAGCAACTTCATCGAGACTCCGCGGCACAGTCAGCTGCCCATCCGGCTGATCAACCCGCGTGAGGAGAGCCGGTACCAGATGGCATTGGAGAGTGCGTAATGAGCGCGGGAGTTCGCGTCCTACCGGATTCGCTCGACACGCTGGCCGAGCTGCGCAGCCAAGCCGAATGGCCGCCGGTGGACACCCAGGTCCAGAAGCTCGACAACCTGCCGAACACGCAGGCCGCCGTCG
Source organism: Mycobacterium sp. P4_H6 (assembly GCF_056400845.1). Taxonomy (NCBI): domain Bacteria; kingdom Bacillati; phylum Actinomycetota; class Actinomycetes; order Mycobacteriales; family Mycobacteriaceae; genus Mycobacterium; species Mycobacterium sp. P4_H6. The sequence goes on from NZ_JBFUKN010000041.1 coordinate 50,757, forward strand.
ACAACCTCAATGCGAACGCCGAAACGCTGGCGCGGTACCAGACGATGGCCGACCAGCAGAACCAGAAGCTCAACGAGATGCTGCGGATCACGGCAGGCGAGTACCGCAAGGTCGACGAAAAATACGCGGCCAAGCTCGACAGCGACGAGCGGGCAGGAGCGGTCGATGCCATCGCCGTGCCCGAGCCCGACACGCAGGTGACGCCGGTGCCGGAGCTGGCGCCGTTCGTGCCCGTCAGCGCAGGCGGCTACGCCGATGTCGAAAAGACTCAGCAGGATCTGCTCGACGGCGACCACGGCGCCTCCCTGCAGGGTGCCATCGCGCAGTGGACGGCCGCCGCCGCGGCGACAAGACGCAACGACACCGGCGGGTTTCCGACGAACTGGGAGGGCGAGGCCGCGGACGCCGCCATGGCCCAGCTCAACGAGTACGCGGTTTGGCTCGGCGAACTCGCGAACGCCTGGGACCAGCTGGCCGCGGCCGGCGAACAGGTGTTGACCGCGCACAGTGTCGCGCTCGCCAACCACGCCGTCGTCTACGCGCAGTACATGGTGCTCAAGGCCCAACTCGCCGAGCTCGCCGCCCACCCCGCGGGTCAGGGTGTCGCGATGGCCGAGGTTCAGCGTGCGCTGGTCGAGCTGCAGGAGCGTTCCGACGACCTGCGGGAGGAGTACGCCGGCCATTCGAACTTCCCACCGGCCACGGTGCCCGACCCCGGCTACGCCAAGAAGAAGGCCGGTCGAGGTACCGGAGGTGCGACGCAGCAAGGAGGCTCGGGCAGCGGCACCGGAGGCGGCTCACCCGCCGGCGGCGGCCAGCCTGCCGGTGCGCAGCCGCAGGTATCACCGCAGTCCATGGACCCCTCGGCCGGGCAACCGCAGGGCAATCCGGCCGGTGCCGGCTCCCCGTCGGGAGGCGGTTCGCCCTCCGGGGGTGGCTCTCCGTCCGGCGGCGGATCTCCCTCAGGCGCAGGCAAACCCGGCGGTGGCGGCGGCCTGCCGGGCGGCGGCCTGCCCGGCGGTGCCGGAATGCCCGAGACGGGCCTGCCCGACCTGGGGCTCGACGATCCCGGCATCTCCCCGGCCGGCGCCGGCGGCGGTGGCTCCGGTGGCGGATCCGGTGGGGGCAGTGGCGCCCCGTCGATGCCGTTGCAGCCCAACGTCGGCGCCGAGACCGTCGCACCTGGTCCCGGCGGCGGCGCCCGCGGCGGCGGGTCCGGTGCCATCCCGGCATCGGCGATGGGTGCCGGGATGGGCGGTATGGGTGGCGGCATGGGCGGTATGGGCCACGGCGGCGGCCAACAGGGGAAGGAGAAGCGGCGTGATGCGCGTTTCGCCCCGGACGAGGAGATCTAC